>NZ_JBFBFU010000008.1:0-277560 GCF_040684355.1 Kitasatospora sp. NPDC091276
TCCCACCACTGCGAGTAGTCGCCCTTGTGTCCGGCGTCGAACTCGGCCTGGACGGCCACGATCAGATCGGCCAGCACCTCGCGGGCGTCGCCGACGATCGGCACGTCGGCGGGGCGGTTCTTGCCGATCTCGGCGGGGTCGATGTCCGCGTGGACGACCTTGGCGTGCGGGGCGAAGCTGTCCAGCTTGCCGGTGACGCGGTCGTCGAAGCGGGCGCCGAGGGTGAAGAGCAGGTCGGTCTTCTGGAGTGCGGTGACGGCCGGGACGGAGCCGTGCATGCCGGGCATGCCCAGGTGCTGCGGGTGGCTGTCGGGGAAGGCGCCGAGCGCCATCAGGGTGGTGACCACGGGTGCGCCGGTCAGCTCGGCGAGGATCCGCAGCTCGGCGGTGGCCTGCGCCTTGATCACGCCGCCGCCGACGTACAGCACCGGGCGCTTGGCGCCCACCAGCATCTTCGCGGCCTCGCGGATCTGCTTGGCGTGCGGCTTGGTGACCGGCCGGTAGCCGGGCAGCGAGAGCTCGACCGGCCAGCGGAACGTGGTGGTGGCCTGGAGCGCGTCCTTGGCGATGTCGACCAGGACGGGGCCGGGGCGTCCGGTGGCGGCGATGTGGAACGCCTCGGCGATCACCCGGGGGATCTCGGCGGGGTCGGTGACCAGGTAGTTGTGCTTGGTGATCGGCATCGTGATGCCGCAGATGTCCGCCTCCTGGAAGGCGTCGGTGCCGATCGCCTTGGAGGAGACCTGGCCGGTGATCGCGACCATCGGCACCGAGTCCATGTAGGCGTCGGCGATCGGGGTCACCAGGTTGGTCGCGCCCGGGCCGGAGGTGGCCATGCAGACCCCGACCCGGCCGGTGGCCTGGGCGTAGCCGGTGGCGGCGTGGCCGGCGCCCTGCTCGTGCCGGACCAGGATGTGGCGCACCTTGGCCGAGTCCATCAGCGGGTCGTACGCGGGAAGGATGGCCCCGCCCGGGATGCCGAAGACGGTGTCCGCGCCCACGGCCTCCAGCGAGCGGATGAGCGACTGGGCGCCGGTCATGGTTTCGACGACGTGCTGGGGAGCGGGAGCGTGGGCGGCCGTGGTGTCCCCGCGGCGGGGGGATGCGGCGTGCTCAGTCATCTGCCTGTCTCTTCTCGGAATGTGCCGGCCCGGTGGTTGCGGGCCCCGGTGGTGCGAGGGTGGGGTCCCGGTTGCGGGCCGATCGCCGGCTCTGCCCCAATCGTCCCGCTTCCTCCCCGGGAATCGGGGCGGATCGGGCGGTCGGGACCAGGGGTCTTGCGGTGGTGGAACAGCGTCAGTGCAACAAAAAACCCCTCGTGCCAAGGGCATGCGAGGGGTGGCGCGTCGGTCTGTCACAAGCGGGGCGTGTGAGCCCGCTCAGCCGACGCGCCCGCCAAGTACGAGAATTCGGGTGCGCATGGCAACGACCCTCCTCCTGTCCGGGGGCGCGTGTCAAGCAGGTGGGATGACCGTCTCGCCATGCGGACCCGACCCTGGACCGGTCGCCGCGCGGCGTTCGGGCAGGTCGGGGGCGCCGTGGTGATGCACGACACGCCCCCCGCCGCCCTCCCCGCGGCCACCCGTCCGGGCCTCCGCGGCCAGGTACGCGCGCCGGGCCGAGACCGAGCCGAGCGGCCTGGGCAGCGGGTAGCCCCGGCGCACCAGCGCCCGGCGCAGCCGGGTCTCGTCCAGCGGCGGCGCGAAGGCCGAACCCTGGCCCTGCCGGCAGCCCAGCTCCTGGAGCGCGGCGACCTGGCGGGGCAGGTCCACCCCCTCGGCGCCGGTGACCAGACCGAGGTCGTGGCCGAGCCGCAGGGCGTGCCCGGCGAGCGTGCGGCTGAGCGCGGACTCCCCGAGGTCCTGCACCAGCGTGCGGTCCAGCTTGAGGCCGTCCAGGGGCAGCCGGGCCAGCTCGCCGAGCGAGCCGCTGCCGGCGCCGTAGCCGGCCAGCACGGTGGTCACCCCGAGCCGGCGCAACGCGGCCAGCCGGCGGCCGAGTTCGTCGGCGAGCGAGTCCGGGCCCATCCGGGCCACCTCGATCACCAGCTCGCCGGCCGGCAGCCGGCTGTCGCGCAGCGCCGCGGCCACCGTCTCGTACAGACCGGGCGAGCACAGCCGCTCGGTGGAGAGCCGGACCGCGACCGGGACGGGCGCGGGGCCGCTGCGGCCGCGGCCGGACTGGCCGCGCCGGTTGGCCGCGGCCGTCACCGCCTCCTGGACCAGCCAGCGGGAGAACCGGGTGGCCGCGTCGCCGTGGTCGGCCGAGCGCAGGAACTCGGCCGGGGTGAGCAGCAGGCCGCCCGCCGAGCGCCAGCGGGCCTGCGCCTCGACGCCGGTCACCGCGCCGCTGGCGAGGTCCACCACGGGCTGGTGGAGCAGGGTGAAGCCGCCCTCGCGGACGGCGGCCCGCAGCCGTTCCTCCAGTTCGGTGCGGCGCTCCAGATCGGCCCGCATCGCGGGGTTGTAGAGCACCACCCGGCCCTTGCCCTCGGACTTGGCCCGGTACATCGCGAGGTCGGCGTTGCGCATCAGCTCGTCGGTGGCCGCCCTCGGGTCGGCGGCCGGGCCGCGTTCGGGGGTGCCGAAGGCGATGCCGATGCTGGCGGCGACACCGAGTTCGGCGCCGCCGATCCAGTACGGCTCGGAGAGCGCGACCCGCAGCCGCTCGGCGAGCTCCTGGACCTGGAGCCGGCCGAGCGGGCCGCAGACCAGCGCGGCGAACTCGTCGCCGCCGAACCGGGCGACGGTGTCCCCGCAGCGGACGGCCCCCTGGAGCCGGCGGGCCGCCTGCACCAGCAGTTCGTCGCCCACCTGGTGGCCGGCCGTGTCGTTGACCGCCTTGAAGCCGTCCAGGTCGAGGAAGAGCACCGCGACCCCGGCGCCGCCCTCGCCCTGCTGGCCGCGGGCGCCGAGGGCGGCCCGCAGCCGCTGGGCGAACAGCGCCCGGTTGGGCAGGTCGGTGAGCGGGTCGTGGAAGGCGTTGTGCTGCAACTGGGCCTGGAGTATCACGCGTTCGGTCACGTCCCGGCTGTTGAGGATCAGGCCGTCGCGGTGCCGGCTGACCGTCGACTCGACGTGCAGCCACTCGCCGCCGCCGGAGCTGATCCGGCACTCCACCCGGGCGGACGGCTCGGCGGTGCCCGGGGAGCGGTGGGCGGTGAGCCGGACCCTCGCCAGGTAGCGGCGGACCTCGGCGAGCACCCGGTCCACGTCCTCCGGGTGGACCAGGTCCAGCAGGTTGCCGCCGACCAGTTCCTCCGGGTCCCGCCCGTAGACGCCGAGCGCGGCCGGGGAGACGTAGGAGAGCACGCCGTTGGCACCGGCGATCATGATGACGTCGCTGGAGCCCTGCACCAGGGAGCGGAAGTGCGCCTCCTTGTGGGCGAGTTCCTGGGCGAGCGAGAGGTTGTCGAGCAGCATCACGCCCTGGCGCAGGATGAGCGCCAGGCCGACGGTGCAGGCCGCCGCGGCCACCACCCGGTCCAACTCCCGCCCGCCGAGGGCGTTGTAGAGGATCCCGGCGGTGCACACCGCGGCGGCCGCGTACGGGGTGAGCGCGCTGAAGGTGGTGGCCACCCGGCGGCGCGGCAGGCCTCCGGCCGAGGGGTGCTCGCGCAGCGGGCGGCGCCAGCGCGGCGACCACGGCGCCCAGGCCAGCAGCAGGCTGCCGGAGAACCAGCCGGCGTCCAGCAGTTCGCCCGAGCGGTAGCTGCTGCGCAGTTCCGGGGAGGTGAACAGGGCGTCGCACAGGACGGTGACGGCCAGCGCCACCATCGCGGTGTGCACGGCCGCCCGGTTGCCGTCGCGGCCGCCGAAGCGCAGCCCGACGACCAGGCTGACCAGCAGGATGTCCAGGACCGGGTAGGCCAGGTTGAGGGCCAGCCGCAGCGGCGAGCCGGCCTCGCCGGCGGCGATCCGGCCGAGCGCCAGGCTCCAGCTGAGGGTGAACAGCGAGCCGGCGATCAGCCAGCCGTCGAGCAGCAGGCAGAGCCAGCCGGCGGCCGACCGCGGGCGCTGGGCGAGCACCAGCACACCGGTGATGGCGAGCGGGGAGAACAGCAGGAAGGCGTACTCGGCGAGCGAGTCCTGCGGCAGCGGGCTGCGGGCGACCAGTTCGTACCAGCCCCAGGTGCCGTTGCCGCAGGCCACCATGAGCGAGGAGAGGCCGAACAGCAGCCAGGCCGGGCGGGCGCGCCCGCCGGCCGTGCAGCCGTACACCAGGCAGGACAGCGCGGCCGCGAGCGCCGCCGCGGCCAGGCCGAAGTCTCCCATGAAGATGGAGAGTTGGAATGAACCCCAGCCGGTGGCGGCACCCAGGGCGTAGGCCAGGCAGAGCGCGCCGAGGACGAGGCCGGGCAGCGTCCGACTCTCCCGGAGCCGGCACAGCGGGCCGCGCCGGCCGGGGGCGGACGCGCCGGCTGCGGCTGCGCCGGGCGTGGACGCGTCGGGCTCGGACGCGTCGGCGGGTGGCACGCCCGGCCGTCCGGCCCCGGGCAGCACCGTATCGGTGGAGCTCACTCGGCCTCTCCCCCTCCGGCCCGGGGCCTGGCGCCCCGGCCACGGGCCACCGGCCGCGCGCCTCTTGGCCGTACGCGGTGGCCTGGCGCCCCGTCAGGACGGAGGCCCAGGGGGTGGGCGGCCTTCCGGTCACCACACCGCACCGATGTTCCCGATCGGGACCCTACACCAAATCCGTCACTCAATGACACATGCACTCAACTTAGAGTAATGGCGACGGGGTGGGGAAATGCACCCGATTCCGGCGGATCGGCCCGGTTGGCGGCGGCGCGCGGCCGGGGGCTCACGCGGCGCGCACGGGAGCACGCGACGGCGCCCGGCCCCGGGCCACCCGGACCGGAGACGGTCGGGGGCCCGGCGCCGGGCGCCCGGGTCATCGGGAGGCCCGGGCCGGACACGGCCCAGGTCCTGTCCGGCCTAAGCCGGATCGTCCGGGAACAGCCGCAACCGGTGCGCCAGCGCCGCCGCCTCACCCCGGCCGGTGACCGCGAGCTTGCCCAGGATGTTGGAAACGTGCACGCTCGCGGTCTTCGGAGAGATGTACAGCTCCTCCGCGATCTGCCGGTTGCTCCAGCCGCGCGCCAGCAACCGGAGCACGTCCCGCTCACGGGGGGTGAGGCCGAAGGACTCCCCGACGGGCGGGGTCGCGGCCGGCCCGGCGGCCGGGCGCGCGGCCGCCACCGGGGTCAGCGTCAGCCCGGCCCGGTCGGCCAGGCCCGCGACCTCCGCCAGCAGCGGACGGTCGCCCCGGACGCTGGCCAGTTCCCGCGCCTCGCGCAGCAGTGCGGCCCCGGCCTCGCGCCGCCCGGCCAGCACCTCGGCCTCGCCGGCCCGCAGCAGGGCGACCGCCAGCGGGTACGGCAGCCCGGTCGGGCGCAGCGCGGCGACCGCGGCGGCCCACTGCTCCGGGGTGTCGGCGGCCTCGGCTCGGGCCAGTTCGCCCTCCAGCAGCCGGGCCCAGCCGTGGTGCACCGGCGCCCGCGGCCGCAGCCGGGCCGCCCGCGCGGCGATCGCGGCCAGCGCCTCGGCCCGGCCCGCCGCGGCCTCCGGCAGGCCCCGGCTGTCCGCCTCCACCGTGGCGGCCTCGACCAGCAGCGGGTACACGTCGGACTCGTGGCCGAGCCGCCCCTCCTCCGCCAGCGCGGCGAGCAGTTCCTCCCGGGCCTCCATCGGCCGACCGGCGAGCGCGGCGATCCGCACCGCCAGCCGGCTGATCGGCACGCTGTGCTGGAGCTGGCCGACCCGGTTGGCCGACCGGGCCTGCGCCAGCATGGTCGCCGCGCCGGCCAGGTCCCCGCGCAGCAGCGCGAGGTCGCCGCGCATCCGGTCCAGGAACTCGGCGTGGGTGCCGGTCAGGCTGGTCAGCTCGCAGGCGTCGAGCACCTCGGCGGCCTCCCGGATCCGCCCCAGGTCGGTCAGCGCCTCGGCCAGGTTGCCGGTCAGGATGGTGCCGATGTTGCGCAGCAGGCCGTTGCCGTCCGCGTAGACCAGGCCCTCGCGGGCCAGCACCACCGCCTCCTCGGCCCGGCCCACCCCGCGCTGCATGCTGGCCAGGTTGTTGACGCCGCGCAGCAGCAGGTCGGGCACGCCCAGCCGGCGGGCCGCCTCGACCGCCCCGGCCAGTTCGGCCAGCCCGCCGTCGGCGTCGCCGTGCACGTCGTAGCGCAGGCCGCCGAGCGTCATCCGGGCGTGCACCTCGACGGAGTGCGCGCCGACCTCCTGGGCGATCCGGATCGCCCGCTCGGCCAGCTCGATGTGCTCGGGGCCGGGCTTCTTGAGCATCGCCACCCCGGCGCCGAGCGCGAACACCTCGGCCTGGACGGCGGACGGCGGCAGGTGGTCGACCAGCCGGTGCGCGTGGAGGATCTCCTCGTCGTCGCCGGAGCGGCGCAGATTGCCCAGCATCCGGGCCCGGTTGATCCGGAACCAGGCCGCGCGCACCGGGTGCACGGCCTCGTCGACCAGCCGCAGCCCCCGCCTGGCGAGGCTCAGGCCGCGCTCGCGGTCGCCGCAGCGCCGGGCCGCGACCACCGCCTCGGCCAGCACGTCGACCAGCTGGATCCGGTCGCAGTCCCCGTCGGCGGTGCTGTGGTCGCAGGAGCCGGGCGGATAGGTCTCGGCCCAGTCGTACGGGCGCAGGGTGTGCGCCAGCACCTCCTCGGAGACCATGTCCCACAGTTCCAGGGCCCGTTCCAGCATGCCCAGTTGCTCGGCGAAGGCGTTGCGGCGGCGGGCCGCCCGGGCGGCGTCCAGGGCGGTCGGCAGGGCGCGGGCCGGGTCGTGCGCGTGGTACCAGTAGTTGGCCAGCCGGGCGGGCAGGGCGTCGCAGGAGACCAGTTGCGGCTTCGCCTCCACGGCGAGCGCGAACTTGCGGTTGATCCGGTGCCGTTCACCGGGCAGCAGGTCGTCCGAGACCGCCTCGCGGACCAGCGCGTGCCGGAAGCGGTAACCCTCGCCCTCGCCGTCCGGGCGCAGGATGTTGGCGCCGACGGCCGCCCGCAGCGCCTCGATCAGCGCCTCCTCGTCGTCGTGCAGGACGGCCGCCAGCAGGGCGTGCTCGACGTGCGAGCCGCCCTCGGCGGCGATCCGCACCACCCGCTGGGCCTCCTCGTCCAGGCTCTCCACCCGGACCAGCAGGATGTCGCGCAGCGAGTCGGTGAGCCCGGCGCCGCAGCCGTCCTCGAAGGCGGTGGCCAGCTCCTCGACGAAGAACGGGTTCCCCTCGGAGCGGCGGTGGATGCGGTCCACCAGCTTCCGGTCGGGGTCGGCGGTGCCGAGGATGCCGGCCAGCTGGGCGGCGACCTCGCCGCGGCCGAACCGTTCCAGCTCCAACCGCTGGACGGTGCGCAGCCGTTCGAGCTCGGCCAGGAAGGGGCGCAGCGGGTGGCGGCGGTGCAGGTCGTCGGAGCGGTAGGTGGCGACCAGCAGCACCCGGGACCGGTGCAGGGTGCGGACCAGGAAGGCGAGCAGTTCGCGGGTGGAGCGGTCGGACCAGTGCAGGTCCTCGACGGCGAACACGAGGGTACGCTCCGCGCCGAGCCGCTCGAACAGCCTCGCGGTGTGCTCGAACAGCCGGGCCCGGCCGTACTCGTCGTTGGGTTCGCCGTCGGCCTCGCCGAACTCGGGCAGCAGCCGGGCCAGGTGCCCCTCGCTGCCGGCCGCCGCGGCCTCCAGCTCGGCGCCCAGCGAGCGGTGCAGCCGGCGCAGCGCCGCGGCCAGCGGGGCGTACGGCAGGCCCTCGGCGCCGATCTCCAGGCAGCCGCCGAGCGTGGTGACCGCTCCCCCGGCGGCGGCCCGCTGCAGGAACTCCTCCAGCAGCCGGGTCTTGCCGACGCCCGCCTCGCCGCCGATCAGCACGGCCTGCGGGCTGCCGGAGCCCGCCCGGCGCAGCGCGTCGGTCAGTTCGGTGATCTCGCTGCCGCGGCCGACGAAGACGGGACTCACCGATATCTGCTGCATGGAGGCGAGCATGCCATAGCCGGAGGTGGCGGGCCGAGGGGTTATCTCCCCTGGCGAACGCCCGGAGGGGGAGGCGCTCCCCTGCTGCGCCTCCCCCTCCGAAACTCCCTCGGCACCGTCGTGGTGCCGGTCCGTCAGCATTCGCGCTGGCGCGCGGGGCGCCGCTGGAAGCGGGCGGCCACCGGACGCTGCCGCAGGCGGCGTCCCTCCTTGGCCTCCCGGACCAGGCGCTCGTGCTCGGCGCGGACGGCCAGCTCGTGGGCGTGCTGCTGGATGAGCTCGTACTCGATCACTTTCGGTTCCCCCTGTGGGTTTCACTGCGTTTCGCTGTCGAGTAAGAGCTTCCTCTCCCAGCGGGGGGTGCCGCATCGGAAGCCCTACCGATCTTCCGGGCCCCGGATGCCTTAGATCGGGGCCCCGGGAACGACCAAGGCCCGGTCTTACCTCGTTTTAGAGGTGAGACCGGGCCTTAGGCCTTACTTAGAGGGCCTTAGGCGCCTTAGATGCCTTAGGACCTCAGGCGAAGGCGCCCAGATTCTCTGGGTTGTGCTTACTGCCCCTCGACGGCGAGCCGCTCCAGGATCAGGTCCTTGACGCGGGCCGCGTCGGCCTGGCCCCGGGTGGCCTTCATGACCGCACCGACCAGCGCGCCGACCGCGGCGACCTTGCCGTCGCGGATCTTGGCGGCGATCGCCTCGTTCTCGGCGATGGCCTGGTCGACGGCCGCACCGAGCGCGGAGTCGTCCGAGACGACGGCCAGGCCGCGCTTCTCGACGACCTCGTCCGGCTCGCCCTCGCCGGCCAGCACGGCCTCGATGACCTGGCGGGCCAGCTTGTCGTTCAGCTTGCCCTCGGCGACCAGCGCGGTGACCCGGGCGACCTGCGCCGGAGTGATCGGCTGCTCGCTCAGCTCGGTGCCGGTCTCGTTGGCCCGGCGGGCCAGCTCGCCCATCCACCACTTGCGGGCCTGGTCGGCCGGGGCGCCGGCGGCGATGGTCTCCTGGATCGGCTCGACGGCGCCGGCGTTCAGCACCGACTGCATGTCCTTGTCGGACAGGCCCCACTCGGCCTGCAGCCGGGCCCGGCGCACCCGCGGCAGCTCGGGCAGGCCTGCGCGCAGCTCCTCGACCCAGGCGCGGGCGGGGGCGATCGGCACCAGGTCCGGCTCGGGGAAGTAGCGGTAGTCCTCGGCGTTGTCCTTGATCCGGCCCGAGGTGGTGCTGCCGTCCTCCTCGTGGAAGTGCCGGGTCTCCTGGATGATCGTGCCGCCGTCGGTCAGCACCGTGGCGTGCCGCTGGATCTCGAACCGGGCGGCCCGCTCCACGCTGCGCAGCGAGTTGACGTTCTTGGTCTCCGAACGGGTGCCGAAGGTCTCGGTGCCGTTGGGGCGCAGCGACAGGTTGACGTCGCAGCGCATCTGGCCCTTGTCCATCCGCGCCTCGGAGACGCCCAGCGCCTTGATCAGCTCGCGCAGCTCGGCGACGTACGCCTTGGCGACCTCGGGGGCGCGCTCACCGGCCCCGACGATCGGCTTGGTGACGATCTCGATCAGCGGGATGCCGGCCCGGTTGTAGTCGAGCAGCGAGTGGGTGGCGCCGTGGATGCGGCCGGTGGCGCCACCGACGTGGCTGGACTTGCCGGTGTCCTCCTCCATGTGGGCGCGCTCGATCTCCACGCGGAAGGTCGAGCCGTCCTCCAGCTGCACGTCGAGGTAGCCGTTGAAGGCGATCGGCTCGTCGTACTGCGAGGTCTGGAAGTTCTTGGGCATGTCCGGGTAGAAGTAGTTCTTCCGCGCGAACCGGCACCACTCGGCGATCTCGCAGTTCAGCGCCAGGCCGATCTTGACGGCCGACTCCACGCCGATCGCGTTGACCACCGGCAGCGAGCCGGGCAGGCCCAGGCAGGTCGGGCAGGTCTGGCTGTTCGGCTCGGCACCCAGCTCGGTCGAGCAACCGCAGAACATCTTGGTCTTGGTGCCCAGCTCGACGTGGACCTCAAGGCCCATCACCGGGTCGTACGACGCGAGAGCGTCCTCGTAGGAGACCAGGTTCATGACGCTCACAGCGTCCCCTTCACTAAAAGACTTGGGAGGTACGGGCCCGGCCGCCGCTCGCGCGGGGCCGGGCCGGGGCGCTCAGCTCAGCCCAGCAGGACGTCGTCGGAGCCGAGCTGGCGCAGCTCGCGCACCAGCAGGGCGGTACCGGTGATCAGCGCGGCGGCGCCGACCAGGGCGTTGACCAGCTTGAGGGTGTCGCTCTCCTCGCGGGCCTTCCGGACGTCCTTGACGACCGAGACCGCGCCGAAGGCGCTGGTGCCGATGGACAGCCACAGGCCCGGCTTGCTGTGCTTGAAGCCCTTCAGGGACGACGGTGCCTTGAGGGACGACGGGGCCTTGGCCTTCTCGATCTTGCTCACAGTGCCGGTGCCTCCTCCAGCAGGGTGTGCCCCCACTTGTCGTTGAGTGCGGCCTCGACGGCGCCGCCCACCCGGTACAGGCGGTCGTCCGCCATCGCGGGTGCGATGATCTGCAGGCCGACCGGGAGATTGTCCTCCGGGGCCAGACCGCAGGGCAGCGACATGGCCGCGTTGCCCGCGAGGTTCGACGGAATCGTGCAGAGGTCGGCCAGGTACATCGCCATCGGGTCGTCGGCGCGCTCGCCGATCGGGAAGGCGGTGGTCGGCGTGGTCGGCGAGACCAGCACGTCCACGCCCGCGAAGGCGGCGTCGAAGTCGCGCGAGATGAGCGTGCGGACCTTCTGGGCCGAGCCGTAGTAGGCGTCGTAGTAGCCCGAGGAGAGGGCGTAGGTGCCGAGGATGATGCGGCGCTTGACCTCGGGGCCGAAGCCGGCCTCGCGGGTCAGGGCGGTGACGTCCTCGGCCGAGCGGGAGCCGTCGTCGCCGACCCGCAGGCCGTAGCGCATCGCGTCGAAGCGGGCCAGGTTGGACGAGGCCTCGCTGGGCGCGATCAGGTAGTACGCGGGCAGCGCCAGGGTGAAGGACGGGCAGGAGACCTCGACGACCTCGGCGCCCAGCTCGCGCAGCAGCTCCACCGACTCGTTGAAGCGCTCCATCACGCCGGCCTGGTAGCCCTCGCCGGCGAACTCCTTGACCACACCGATCCGCATGCCGCGCACGTCGCGCAGCTTGGCGGCCTCGACCACGGCCGGGACGGGCGCGTCGATCGAGGTGGAGTCCAGCGGGTCGTGCCCGGCGATGGCCTCGTGCAGCAGCGCCGCGTCCAGCACGGTGCGGGCGCACGGGCCGCCCTGGTCCAGCGAGGACGAGAAGGCGACCAGGCCGTAGCGGGAGACCGAGCCGTAGGTCGGCTTGACGCCGACGGTGCCGGTGACGGCGCCGGGCTGGCGGATCGAGCCGCCGGTGTCGGTGCCGATCGCCAGCGGGGCCTCGAAGGCGGCCAGCGCGGCGGCCGAACCGCCGCCGGAGCCGCCGGGGATGCGGGAGAGGTCCCACGGGTTGCCGGTCGTGCCGTAGGCGGAGTTCTCGGTGGAGGAGCCCATCGCGAACTCGTCCATGTTGGTCTTGCCGAGGATGACCACGCCGGCGTCCTTGAGACGGGTGGTCAGCGTGGCGTCGTACGGCGGGATCCAGCCTTCGAGGATCTTGGAGCCGCAGGTGGTCGGCACGCCCTTGGTGGTGAAGACGTCCTTCAGCGCGAGCGGGACGCCGGCCAGCGGGCCCAGCTCCTCGCCCTTGGCGCGCTTCTCGTCGACGGCCCTGGCGGCGTTCAGCGCGCCCTCGGTGTCGACGTGCAGGAAGGCGTTGACCTTCTTGTCGACGGCGCCGATGCGGTCCAGGTGCGCCTGCGCCACCTCGACGGCGGACACCTCGCCCTTGGCGATGGCGGAGGCCGTCTCAGCGGCGGTGTACTTGATCAACTCGGTCATCTCGGTCAGTCCTCCCCGAGGATCTGCGGCACACGGAAACGCTGCTCCTCGGCGGCGGGGGCGCCGGACAGCGCCTGCTCCGGGGTGAGCGACGGCCGCACCTCGTCCGCGCGCATCACGTTGGTCAGCGGGAGCGGGTGGGAGGTCGGCGGGACGTCCTGTCCGGCGACCTCGGAAACGCGGGCGACCGCGCCGATGATCACGTCGAGCTGCTCGGCGAAGTGGTCCAGCTCTTCGGGCTTCAGCTCAAGACGCGACAGCCGGGCGAGGTGGGCGACCTCCTCGCGCGTGATGCCAGGCATGCAGCGATCCTCAGGGTGAGTTCTGGTGAGGCCCGGCGCCGCGCGAAGGCGGTGCCGGGCCCGGGCAGGAGCAACCGGTCCGGTGCTCCGTCCTCGTGGTCTTTGGACCCCATCCTATGGGGCCCGGCCCGGCCACCGGCCAACGAGTGAGCGTGCGCGCCCGTCACTGCGGCCTGGTGCGGGCCCAACTCTGCGTGCCCGGCGCCTTGATCTCGATCTGCGCGGCCGACACGGGCTGGGGCGCGGGCACGGCCTGGACCGTCTGAACGGCCTGCACGGCCTGCACGGCCTGCGGGAGGGTCGGGGGCAGCACGGGGGGCAGCACCGACGGGAGGGTCGGGGGCAGCACCGGCGCGATGGCCTGCTGGACCACCGGCTGGACGGCCTGCGGCAGCACCGGCTGGACCGGCAGGCCCTGGCCCCCCTGCACCGCGTGGAGGGCCGACGGCAGCCGGCCCGGTGGGGGGACCAGCCGCTCCACCGGCGGGGCGCCGGTGCGGTGCACCCGCAGCCAGGCGGTGGCCTGCTCGGCCGGCAGCGCCGCCGACACCAGCCAGCCCTGGACGGCGTCCACGCCCATGCAGTGCAGCCGCTCCCAGGTCTCGTCGTCCTCGACGCCCTCGGCGACCACGGTCAGGCCCAGCGAGTGGGCGAGCTCCACCGAGCAGCGCACCACCGCCGCGTCGTGGTCGTCGGCGACCATCCGGGAGACGAAGGAACGGTCGATCTTCAGCTCGCCGACCGGCAGGCTGCGCAGCCGCACCAGCGAGGAGTGGCCGGTGCCGAAGTCGTCCAGGGACATCCCGACGCCGTAGCCGCGCAGTTCGGCGAGGGTGTCGGCGGCCCGGCGGGAGTCGTCCAGCAGCAGCCGTTCGGTGATCTCCAGCTGGAGCGCGTGGGCCGGCACCTGGTGGCGGACGAGGTGGCCGGCGACGCGCTGGGCGAAGCCGGGGTTGAGCACGTCGCGCGGGGAGACGTTGACCGCGACCTGCACCTGGAGGCCCTGTTCCCGCCAGTAGGCGAGCTGCCCGACGGCGGCCTCCAGCACGTAGTCGGTGAGCCGGGGCATCAGGCCGCTGGACTCGGCGAGCCCGACGAACTCGTCCGGCGAGACCCGGCCCTGGCCGGGGCGCTCCCAGCGCAGCAGCGCCTCCAGGCCGACCACCCGGCCGTCGAAGGCCACCTTGGGCTGGTAGTGCAGCTGCACCTCGCCGGTCTCCAGGGCCCGCCGCAGGTCGCCGAGCAGCCCTATCCGGTACGGCGTGTCGGCGTCCTGGGTCTCGTCGTACTGCGCGACGCCGCTGCAACCGCGCTGGGCGTGGCCCATCGCCACGTCGGCGCGGCGCAGCAGCGCCTCGGCGTCCTGGGCGTGCTGCGGGTAGACGCAGACGCCGGCGCTGGCCTCCAGCACGAGCAGTAGCCCGTCCAGCCGGATCGGCGCGGCGAGTTCGGCGATCAGCGCCTTGGCGACCCGCTCCAGGCTGTCCGGGCAGTTGATGCCGGGCAGCAGCACGGCGAACTCGTCGCCGCCCATCCGGGCCACCATCGGACGGCCGCGTCGGTAGTTCCGGGGCAGGCCCGCGAAGACGTCGTCGATGGACTCCCGGGTGGCGCTGCCGGCCGGGCCTCCGGAACGCAGCGCGCGGTGCAGCCGGCGGGCGATGTGCACCAGCAGCCGGTCGCCGGCGGTGTGGCCGAGGGTGTCGTTGAGCGATCGGAAGCGATCGAGATCGAGCAGGATGAGACCGACGCTGTAACCTTCCGCGCGCTCCGCGATCGCCTCCTGGGCGGCCATCAACAGGGCCTGACGGTTGGGCAGATCCGTCAGCGGGTCGGTCAGCTGGTCACGGGCGCGGTCGCGGGCGATCCGCCAGGCGGCGACCAGCACCGCCAGCGGCACCGCGAACAGCGGCAGCAGTTCGGGCTCGTACCGGTAGACCAGGACGGCCAGCGGGATGAGCGGCGCGGCACCGGCCAGCAGCACGCCGAGCAGCAGGACCGCACCTGCCACCCCCTGCGGCGGGCGTGTGGGCGCACCGCCGGTCGTACGATCCATAAGCCCTGTCCTCCGTCGGGCCCGCCCCGTCAGGCCGCCTTACGGTGAGGCACCGTGCCGGTACCGACAGCTGCCGGGCATGGAGCGACCCCGCGGAGCACCGGCTCAGCCGGTGCCCCCACCCCTGCTGACACTCTGTTGCGCTCCAGGGTATGCCGGGGTCCACCCGGTGGGCAGACTTTCGGACAACCGGAAACGCGCCACCGCGCCCGGGTGTCGCACAGTGACACAATGCCCGCTTCCACGGCGCGACACCCGGTGACGTTGCATCAGGACGATAACAAGACGGGCTCGGTCACGCTCCGCTCGGGTCGGCCTCCGGAGCGGCCTCGGCGGGGGCCTCCCCGACCTCGGGCAGGCCGAGGTGGGCACGGGCCGCGGCCGGTCCGTCGGCGAGCAGCACGGCGAAGCCGGCGTCGTCCAGGACCGGCAGTCCGAGCTGAACGGCCTTGTCGTACTTGGACCCTGGGTTGTCACCGGCCACAACAAAATCTGTCTTCTTCGATACCGAACCGGTCACCTTCGCGCCGCGCGAGGTCAGCGCCTCCTTGGCCCCGTCCCGGGTGTGCCCGGCCAGGGTGCCGGTGACCACGACGGTCAGGCCCTCCAGCGGGCGCTCCGCCTCCTCCTCGTCGGCGGGCTCCTCGGTGAAGCGGACGCCGGCCGCGCGCCACTTCTCCAGGATCTCCCGGTGCCACTCCTCCTGGTACCACTCGACGACGGAGCGGGCGATGATCGGCCCGACCCCCTCGACGGCGGCCAGCTCCTCCTCGGTGGCCGAGAAGATCCGGTCGAGGTCCCGGAACTCCCGTGCCAGCTCCTGCGCCGCGACCGGCCCGACGTGCCGGATCGAGAGGCCGTTGAGGAAGCGCCACAGCGGACGTTCCTTCACCCTCTCCAGATTCTCCAGCAGCACGCCCGCCGTCTTCTTGGGCTCGCCCTTCTGGTTCGCGAAGAAGGTGGCCTTCTTCTCCTTGCCGGTGCGGTCGTCCAGCTTGGGCATGCCCGTCTTCTGGTCGCGGACCAGCACCTCGATCGGCAGCAACTGCTCCATCGTCAGGCCGAAGATGTCGCCCTCGTCCCGCACCGGCGCCTCTGCCGGCTCCAGCGGCTGGGTCAGCGCGGTCGCCGCGACATAGCCCAGGCCCTCGATGTCCAGCGAGGAACGGCCGCCCAGGAAGGCGATCCGCTCGCGGATCTGCGCCGGGCAGAACTGCGCGTTGGGGCAGCGCAGATCGATGTCCCCCTCGGACATCGGGCGCAGCTCGGCCCCGCACTCGTGGCAGTGCGAGGGCATCACGAACTCCTGCTCGGTGCCGTCCCGCAGGCTCTCCACCGGGCCGAGGATCTCCGGGATGACGTCACCGGCCTTGCGCAGCACGATGGTGTCGCCGAGCAGCACGCCCTTGGCCTTGACGACCTGCTGGTTGTGCAGCGTCGCGTACTGCACCATCGAGCCGGCCACCTTCACCGGCTCGGCCAGCACCGCGTACGGGGTGGCCCGGCCGGTGCGGCCGATGCCGACCTTGATCGCGGCCAGCTTGCCGGTGACCTCCTCCGGCGGGTACTTCCAGGCGATCGCCCAGCGCGGGGACTTGGAGGTGGAACCGAGCCGCCCCTGCAGGGCGATCTCGTCCACCTTGACCACGACGCCGTCGATCTCGTGCTCGACCGAGTGCCGCTGCTCGCCGAAGTGCTCGATGAACGCCCGCACCTCGTCGAGCGTCCCGACCACCTTGTTGTGCCGGGCCGTCGGCAGGCCCCACGCGCGCAGCAGGTCGTAGGCGTGCGACTGGCAGTCGATGTCGAAGCCGACCCGGGCGCCGATGCCGTGCACCACCATGTGCAGCGGACGGGACGCGGTGACCAGCGGGTCCTTCTGGCGCAGCGAACCGGCGGCGGCGTTGCGGGGGTTGGCGAACAGGTGGACCAGCGCCTGCGGACGCCTGCCCTCCTTGGCGCGCTCCTCGTTCTCCGCCCGGCGGCGCTCGTTCTCCGCCGCCAGCGAGGCGTTCAGCTCCTCGAAGGCCTCGGTCGGCAGGTAGACCTCGCCGCGGATCTCGACCAGCTCGGGCAGGTCGTCGCCGGTGAGCTGCTGCGGGATCTCCTTGATGGTGCGGACGTTGGCGGTGATGTCCTCGCCGACCCGGCCGGTGCCCCGGGTCGCGGCGAGGACCAACTGGCCGCGCTCGTAGGTGAGGTTGACGGCCAGGCCGTCCACCTTGAGCTCGCACAGGTAGTGGTAGTCGATGCCGTCCAGCTCGCGGGCGACCCGGTCCGCCCAGGCCGCCAGCTCCTCGTCGTCCATGGCGTTGTCGAGGCTGAGCAGCCGCTCGCGGTGCTCGACCTTGGTGAAGCCCTCCGCGACGTCGCCGCCGACCTCCTGCGTCGGCGAGTCCGGCGTCACCAGGGCCGGGTGCGCGGCCTCGATCGCCTCCAGCTCGCGCATCAGGACGTCGAACTCGGCGTCGCTGACGACCGGGGCGTCCTGCACGTAGTACCGGGCGCGGTGCTCGGTGATCTCCACGACCAGCTCGGCGTGCCGCCTGCGCACCTCCGCAGGGACGTCCTCCCAGCCCTCGACAGCCACCACCGCAAGCCCTCCTACGTTCTCATTCCGGGTTGTCCACCAGGCTCTGCGCCGCTCGCGCCGCAAGCGACAGCGCCTTGCGCGCGTACGCCGGGGACGCCCCGGCCAGCCCGCAGGTCGGCGTCACCAGCACGCGGCGGCCCAGCAGCTCCGGGGCGAACCCGAGCCTGCGCCACAAGGTCCTGACACCCTGGACACTACCGGCCGGGTCGGACACCGCCTGGTCAGTGGAGGGCACGACACCAGCGAGGATCGCCGTGCCCGCCTCGACCGCCTCGCCCAGGTCGTCGTCGTCCCGCTCGGTCAGCAATGAGAAGTCCAGCGAGACCCCGGCCACACCGGCCCGGCGCAGCAGCGGGATCGGCACGTCCGGCGCGCAGCAGTGCACGACGACGGGCGCGTCCAGGCCCCGGATGACCTCGCGCAGCACCTCCTCGGCGACCTGCCGGTCCACCGAGCGCAGCCGCTGGAAGCCGCTGGCGGTCTTCACCGAACCGGCCAGCACGGCGGGCAGCGAGGGCTCGTCGAGCTGGAGGACCAGTTGGGCGCCCGGGACCCGACTGCGGACGTCGGCGAGGTGGCGGCGCAGGCCCTCGGTGAGCGAACCGGCGATGTCCCGGCAGGCGCCGGCGTCGGAGAGCGCCTTCTCGCCGTACTTGAGCTCGATCGAGGCGGCCAGCGTCCACGGCCCGACGGCCTGCAGCTTGAGCGCGCCCTGGTAGCCCTGGGTGAACTCCTCCAGCGCGTCCAGGTCCTCGCGCAGCCAGGAGTGGGCGCGCCGGGTGTCCCGGCCGGGGCGGTCGGCGAAGCGCCAGCCGCTCGGCTCGGTCTGCGCGAACAGCTCGACCAACAGGCCGGCGCCACGGCCGATCATGTCGGCACCCGGCCCGCGGGCGGGCAGTTCGGGCAGGAACGGCAACTGCTCCAACGCCCCGGTGGAGGTCTTGGCGGCCTCCCGGGCGTCGGTGCCGGGCAGCGAACCGACGCCGGTGGCGGCGCCGCGCAGGTCGGGGAAGGGCTGTGGGGTGCTCACCCGCCCGAGCCTAGTGCGCGGCGCCGCGCGCGTTTCAGCGCCCCGGGCGGACGGTGATGTCGGTGAGCTCCGCGTCACGGGAGGCGTCGAGGGCGGCGAGGATCGCCTTGGCCACCGACTCGGGGGCGATCCAGCGGTCCTCGTCGTAGGCCTTGCCCTCCTGCTGGTGCACCTTGGCCTGCATCGCGGTGGCGGTGCGGCCCGGGTAGACCGAGGTGACCCGGACGCCGTTCGGGTGCTCCTCCTGGCGCAGCGCGTCGGCCAGCGCCTTGAGGCCGTGCTTGCTCGCCGCGTAGGCCGACCACTCGGCATGGGCGGACAGCCCGGCACCGGAGTTGACGAACACCACGTGCCCCTTGACCAGGCGCAGCGAGGGCAACAGGAGCCGGGTCAGCTCGGCGGGGGCGACCAGGTTGACGTTCAGCGTCTCCTGCCAGGCCTTGACCGACAGGTCGCCGACCGTGCCCAGCTCGACCATGCCCGCGACGTGCAGCACGGAGTCCAGCTCGACGGGCAGCGCCTGGTGGCCGAAGGCCCAGGAGAGCTTGGCCGGGTCGCCGAGGTCCCCGACCAGGGTCTTCGCCCCGGGGAAGCGCTCGCGCAGCTCGGCGGCGCGGCGGGCGTCGCGGGCCAGCAGCCAGAGGTCGTCCCCGCGCTCGGCGAGGCGTTCGGCGAGGACGGCGCCGATGCCGGAGCCGGCGCCGGTGATCAGATGAGTGGCCATGGTGGTGATCCTCTCAGGCCTTGAGCTGCGCGAAGACCTCGGCCGGGGTGTCGGCGAACCGGATCAGCTCGGCGAGCGGGCGGGGCAGGAAGCCCTCGGCGTCCATCCGCTCCATCTGCGTGCGCAGGCCCGTGTAGAAGCCCTCGGTGTCCAGGACGACCACCGGCTTGTCGAACATGCCGTGCTTCTTGAGCTCCAGCACCTCGGTCACCTCGTCGAGGGTGCCCAGCCCGCCGACCAGCACGACGATCGCGTCCGCCCGGGACGCCAGCTCCGCCTTCCGCTCGGCCAGGTCACGGGTCATGACGAGCTCGTCGGCGCCGACGTACCCCTTGTGCTTCAGCATCTCGACCAGCACCCCGACGAGCTTCCCGCCGGCCGCCTTCACCTCGTCGGCCAGCAGCCCCATCAGCCCGGCGTTGGACCCGCCCCACACCAGGGTGTGGCCACCTTCGCCGAGGAGCCGCGCGAACTCGGCGGCGGGGGCGGTGTAGCGGTCGTCGAGTGAGTACGCGGAGCAGAAGACTGTGATGTTCATAGTGCCATCTGGTCTATCACGCCCCGGCGCACTCACTCACCGGCTTTAGGCCTTGGCCAGCCTCCTCCGAGCATCATGTCGTCCTCTCCGGAGGGTGTGCCGGCGGCCGCGGCGAGTTGCCGATTCGGCCTTCGGGCTGCTGAGAGCTGGAAGCAGTCCACTCTCCCGGGCCCGGGCAGTCACGTTGTCCCGTGCGAGGAAGCCGCGCAGCCGGCACTCCGAGTATGCCAGGAGCGTTCGATCCGGCCGGGTCGACAGGACGATCGCCCCCTTGGCCGACGCTGCCGCTCACGTGCAGGAGGCCAGGATCCCCCGGCCCGGGTGGGCATGTCGGTCCGAGAGGACACCCAGGACGGCGACCAGAGCGGCGGCGAGACGATCCGCGGGGTCGGCGCCGGGTGGGTTCTCGGGCCGGTGGGACGCCAGGCGGGCGGCCAGCCAACCCGGCGACGCCCAGCCCGCCCGGACGGCCATGGCGGTGAACCGGCGCAGCAGGTCGTCCTCCGGGACGGCGCGGGCGGGCTCCTGGAGGTCGGGCGGCAGGTGCTCGGTCATCCGCTCCCAGCCCGTGGGGTCGGGCGGCGGCGGCAGCGGTGCCGGTGCGGGCTGTTCGCTCGCGCGCGGAGTGGTACCCGTCACTACAACAGCAACCATCTTCTTGTCCTGGTAAGGGACTTCCTGGTTGCGTCCGCACGTGCGGAGCGACGAGCCCGCACGTGCGGATTTGTCCGGCTCCGCACGTGCGGACTTCCGTTCGCCGCAGCGCGGCCTCGGCAGCGCCGCAGGTGCGGACTTCACCGACTCCGCACGTGCGGACTTACCGGCGGCGCAGCGGAGTTGCTCCTGCTTGACGCGCCGGGCGTCGGCGCGCAGGACGGCGAGGGCGGCGTCCCAGTCGGGGACGCCGCCCAGGGGCACGGTGACGGCGTAGCCGCGAACCCGGGTGCCGGAGGGGCCGTGGACGAGGGCCATGACCCCGGCCGCCTCGGCGGCCCGGTAGAAGCCGGGGACGGAGTCCTTGGAGACCCGGCAGGCCCGGGAGAACCAGAGGTTGGACGGCGGGCAGTGGAGGTTGGTCCCGTCCGCGTCGGCCTTCTGCGCGGCGTGCATGAGGAAGAGGACGAAGGACGGCCCGAGGGACTTCCAGGGCCCACCGGTCGGGACGCTCTGCATCCACTGCCCGATGCGGACCCGGAACTCGTTGGCGGGCGGGGTGCCGGTGGGGCGGGAGAGGGCGAGGGCTTCGGTGGTGACGGCGACGGGCACGTTCGGCCTTTCGTGGCCGATATGCGAGCCGGAGCGCGTCCGGGCTGGCATACTGGCCGAGGTGTTATGCGCGTGCGCCGGAACCGCCAAGTTTACGGGCGTACGCGGGAATGGCCACCGCCCAACTGGGCGGTGGCCATTGCAGTTTACGCCGACAGATCAGCGGATTTGACGGACAGTCATGAATTCACTGCGGCGAGTGCTCGCGCATGAGTTCGGGATGCACGCTACGCGAGGTAGGCCTGCTGCCACTCCAGCGAGGTCATCGACAGTGCCGCCTCGGCGAGTTGGCGGACGGACTCGGTCTTGAGGCTGCCGAGACTGCTGTCGATCCAAGGAGTGCTCCGCGATGGTCTCGGGATCCTTCACCCCGGCGATCCACCAGCCCGACCGCTTCGCCCGCTTGAGCATCCCCGCCTCGAAGAGGTACCCGCCGCGCCCTTTGCCTGCCGTTCTCAACCATGGCCGTCCTTCTCCTGTCCCGGATCCATCACCACGTCTCCACCCCGTCCCGCAGATACCGTGAGCCGCCATCCGCGATCGCTCTCACAGCCGCGTTCAGCCGGTTCCGCTGGCGGGTTCGCAGCCGGTCGGCGGCCTCCGGCGCGGACAGGAAGACGGCCTCGGACAGTTCGTCGTCGTGCGGCCGCACCCGCGCGGCCAGGTCGGACGAGAGGGTGCCCGCGTCGAAGATGAACGCGATCTGGTCGTCCCACGGGCCGTGCGGGGCAACCCAGTCCACGACCAGCAGGCGGTGGACCGTGATCTCCGGGCCCAGTTCCTCGCGCAGTTCCCGCACTGCGGCCTCGTCCGGCGACTCATTGGCCTCAGCCATCCCTCCGGGCAGGTCCCAACCCTCCTTGTAGGTCGGGTTGACGGTCAGGATGCGACCAGCCTGGTCGCGCAGGATCACGTCCGCAGAGACGCGCTTGCGAGCCTGCCGGGCATTGCCCTCGGCGAGGTAGGCGTGCCAGGCATCGGTGTCGGTGGGTGCGGGTCTCACGTCGAACCTCCCCGAGGCGACGGGATGATGTCGGCGAGCAGGAGCAGCCGGGCTCTGCGCGCCTCATCGAATCGTGCCAGGTATTCACGCACCGGGCCGTACTCGCGGTACCGCCCGAAGAGTTCACCGAGGCCATCCATCCGATGGACGACTCGGCATCAGCCGCCCTGATCCATCCACGGGAGCGAATCCTGATGTCTCCACTCACCGCTTTGCCGACCAAGTTGATCGGCTGCACTGGGGAAACGCTGCTGACTGCCGTCGCTACACCGGATACCGCTCGCTTCACCACACCGACGACCATCCGCCTGCCGTACCAGGCCGAGTCGGTGGGCGCCGCGCGTCGGTTCGTCGTGGCGAAGCTGCGGGAGTGGGGGTCGGACGATCTGGTGGACGATGCCTCCCTGATCGCCAGCGAGTTGGCCACCAACGCCGTCAGGACCGGCTGTCAGACACGCATGATTGTCGCCGTGCCGCCGCCCGAGCGACCGAATCATCCGCATCCTCGTCGGTGACGGCTCTTGCTCGATGCCCGTGATGATCCAGGCCGGGCCCGACGCCACGTCGGGTCGAGGCTTGGCGATGGTCCACCGGCTCACCCAGGGCCGTTGGGGCGCCAGCCCCCGCCCGTTCGGGAAGGTCGTGCACGCCGACCTCCCGACGCCCAAGCCGACCTCTCCGTGAGCCGGCAGCCGCCGGACGACACCCCCTACAGCCGGATCATCGCCACCTGCTCCCTGCTGGAGATCCCTCCCGCATGGCTGGAACAGACGGCCCCCGGCGGAATCATCGTCGCCCCGTTCGGCACCGAGTACGGCGGCGAGCAGATCATCCGTCTGACCGTGAACGACGACGGGACCAGCGCGAGCGGCCAGTTCACCCGAGGCTCCGCGTTCATGCGACTCCGCCACCAGCGCACGGACCGGCCGTCGTTCGACGCCTACCTGCACGGGAAGGAGTGGCCAGCACACGGGGTGCGGAGCACCACCAGTCTGTCCCCTCGGGCCACGGGCGGGTGGTTCGAGCAGTTCGTCATCGGATCCGGCGTACCCGGTACGTTCTGGCGGACAGAGCGCTACGACAACGACGCCTACACACTGTGGCTCTACAGCCGCGACACCCTCTCCTGGGCCTCCGCCGACTACGAGCGCGACCGCACGAGGTACGAGGTGTACCAGTCCGGCCCCCGAAACCTCTGGGATGAGCTGGAAGCGGCCTACCGGTGGTGGGCGGACCAGGGCCGCCCCGGGTACGAGCGGTTCGGCCTGACGGTCACCTTGGAGGGCCAGCACGTCTGGCTGGACTCCCCGGGCAACCCCGTCCCGCAGCACTGAGCGAGCCCGGCCGTCCGCACCGGACGGCCGGGCACTCGGAGCCGGACTACGCCCGGACTGCCGGGCGCTCGGTGGTGGCGATGGTGGCCGAGCCGACGACGCGGGTGCCGTCGTACAGCACCACGGCCTGGCCGGGGGCGATGCCGCGCACCGCACTGTCCAACTGCACCCGCAGCTCGCCGTCCACGACCGACGCACTCACCGGCACCTCCTCGCCGTGGGCGCGCAGTTGGGCGGTGTACCGGCCGTCGGCGAGCGGCTCGGTGCCGCACCAACGCGGCCGGATCGCGGTGAGCCCGGTGACGTCCAGACCCTCCAGCGGGCCGACCGTGACGGTGTTGTTCACCGGCGAGATGTCGAGGACGTAGCGGGGCTTGCCGTCCGCCGCCGGGCGGCCGATCCGCAGGCCCTTGCGCTGGCCGATGGTGAAGCCGTACGCGCCGTCGTGCTCGCCGAGCTTGGTGCCGTCGGCGTCGAGGATGTCGCCGGTGGCGGTACCGAGGTGCTTGGCCAGGAAACCCTGGGTGTCGCCGTCGGCGATGAAGCAGATGTCGTGGCTGTCCGGCTTCTTGGCGACGGCCAGGCCGCGGCGCTCGGCCTCCTCGCGGATGACGTCCTTGGTGGTGTCGCCGAGCGGGAACAGCGAGTGGGCGAGCTGGTCGGCGTCGAGCACGCCGAGGACGTACGACTGGTCCTTCGCCGCGTCGACGGCGCGGTGCAGCTGGCGCTCCCCGGACGGCAGGTCGACGATCCGGGCGTAGTGGCCGGTGCAGACCGCGTCGAAGCCGAGCGCGATCGCCTTGTCGAGCAGCGCGGCGAACTTGATCTTCTCGTTGCAGCGCAGGCAGGGATTGGGGGTGCGGCCGGCCGCGTACTCGGCGACGAAGTCGTCGATGACGTCCTCGCGGAAGCGCTCGGCGAGGTCCCAGACGTAGAACGGGATGCCGATCACGTCGGCCGCCCGCCACGCGTCCCGGGAGTCCTCGATGGTGCAGCAGCCGCGGGCCCCGGTACGGAACGACTGCGGATTGGCGGACAGCGCCAGGTGGACGCCCGTCACCTCGTGCCCCGCTTCGACGGCGCGGGCGGCGGCGACGGCGGAGTCGACGCCGCCGGACATCGCCGCGAGCACGCGCAGACGGCCGGTGGACGGAGTGGTCGGGGCACCCGGGAAGTCAGTCATGGTGACTACAAGAGTACGGGGCCACCGTCCATGCCCGGCCGCGCCAAGGAACTATCGCCGCACCGAGGCCAGCCCCGCGTTGTGGGCGCGCTGGACGGCCGGGGCGAGCGCCTCGACCAGCGCCGTCACGTCCTCGCGCACCGAGGTATGCCCGAGCGAGAACCGCAGCGAGGCCCGGGCCAGCGCCGGGTCGACGCCCATCGCGAGCAGCACGTGGCTGGGCTGCGGCACCCCGGCCGAGCAGGCCGAGCCGGTGGAGCACTCGATGCCCTGGGCGTCGAGCAGCATCAGCAGCGCGTCGCCCTCGCAGCCGGGGAAGGAGAAGTGCGCGTTGGCGGGCAGCCGCCCCTCGGCGGCCGGGTCGCCGTTGAGCACCGCGGCGGGGACGGTGGCCAGCACGGCGGCGATCAGCTCGTCGCGCAGCGCGCCGAGCACGACCGCGTGCTCCGGTTGGCGCTCGACCGCGAGGGCCGCGGCGGCGGCGAAGCCGGCGGCGGCCGGCGCGTCCAGGGTGCCGGAGCGGACGTCGCGTTCCTGGCCGCCGCCGTGCAGCAGCGGGACGGGCGCGGCGCCGCGCGAGAGCAGCAGCGCGCCGATGCCGAACGGGCCGCCGATCTTGTGTCCGGTGACGGTGAGCGCGGTGAGCCCCGACTCGGCGAAGGAGACCGGGACCTGCCCGAGCGCCTGCACCGCGTCGGCGTGCATCGGGATGCCGTACTCGGCCGCGACGGCGGCGAGTTCGCGCACCGGCTGGACGGTGCCGACCTCGTTGTTGGCCCACATCACGGTGACCAGCGCGACCGAGTACGGGTCCCGCTCGATCGCCTCGCGCAGCGCCTGCGGGTGCACCCGGCCGAGCGGGTCGACCGGCAGGTACTCGACGTCGGCGCCCTCGTGCTCGGAGAGCCAGTGCACCGCGTCCAGCACCGCGTGGTGTTCGACCGGGCTGCACAGCACCCGGGTGCGGGCCGGGTCGGCGTCCCGGCGGGCCCAGTACAGGCCCTTGACGGCGAGGTTGTCGGACTCGGTGCCCCCGCCGGTGAGCACGATCTCGCTCGGGCGGGCGCCCAGCGAGTCGGCCAGCGACTCGCGGGCCTCCTCGACCACCCGGCGGGCCCGGCGGCCGGCCGCGTGCAGGGACGAGGCGTTGCCGACCACCCCCAGGTGCGCCGACATCGCGGCGATCGCCTCGGGCAGCATCGGCGTGGTCGCCGCATGGTCCAGGTATGGCATAACCATCCGATTGTAGAGGGCACTCCCCGGGCCCCGTCCCGGTGTGCGCACCGATCCGGCCACCGGGCGTCCACCGGACGACTCCCGGGTGTCTCGCCCGGCCGGTTCCCGGACCGCGCGCCCACCGGACACCGGTGTCCGGCACCCGTTTGACCCGCCGCGCGGCCGAGCGGTTAGCCTGACGAACGCTTCCCGCGGACGGGCCCCGGCCCGGCCCGCGGGCACGGCCCGGGATCACGTCCCACTCTCACTTCCCATCGGCGCGGACAGGAGCGGTGCGCCATGTCGCAGTCGGTCGACCGCGCCCTGACCCTGCTCGGGTCGCTCGGCGACGGGCCGGTCTCCCTGGAGCAGGCCGCGACCAGCATCGGGGTGCACAAGTCCACCGCGCTGCGGCTGCTGCGCACCCTGGAGGAGCACGGCTTCGCGCAGCGCCAGCCCGACCTGCGCTACCGCCTCGGCGGCCGGGTGCTGTCACTGGCCCACCGGGCGCTGGAGGAGATCGACGTCCGGCAGGTCGCCGCGCCGTACCTGGCGGCGCTCAACGCGCGCTGCGGCTACACCGTCCAGCTGGCCGTGCTCCAGGACGGCGAGGTGCTGTACCTGGACGAGGTGGCCGGGAGCTGGGCCGGGCCGGGCACCGCCCGGGCGTCCCGGATCGGGCGGCGGGCGCCGGCCGGCGGGACGGCGATCGGCCGGGTGCTGCTGGCCGGGCTGCCCGAGGACGGCACCCCCGACGAGGAGTTGCCGGCCGAACTGGCGGCGGTGCGACTGCGGGGCTGGGCGGCGGAGTCGGCCGAGCACCGGGAGCCGGTGACGTGCGTGGCCGCGCCGGTGGCGGGCAGCGGCGGCCGGACGGTCGCGGCCTGCGCGCTGAGCGCCCCGGCGAGCCAGGTGCCGCCGGCCGAACTCGCCCGGATGGTGCCGGAACTGCTCTGCACGGCGGAGGCGATCTCGCTCGCGTACGGCGGCTCGCCTACTCCTCGCTGGTGCGAGAACCGTTGCGGTGCCAGGCCCTCGGGGCGCGCCAGCCGTACTTCAGCGCGAGCATCCGCAGCCCGAAGGCGGTGAGCGCGGCGGCGGTGCCGGTGGCGCCGGTCAGCCGGTCGACGCCGATCAGCACCGCCACCAGGGCGGCGCCGACCAGGGCCGGGACGGCGTAGATCTCCCGGTCCCAGCGCAGCAGCGAGGGGATCTCGCCGGCCAGCACGTCGCGGATCACCCCGCCGCCGGCCGCGGTGACCATGCCGAGTGCGACGGCCGACACCGCGCCGAGCCCGTAGTCGTGCGCCTTGGCGGTGCCGGTGACGCAGAACAGGCCGAGGCCGAGGGCGTCCAGGGTCTGCACCGCCCGGTTGATCCGCTCGACCTCGGGGTGCAGGAAGAACACCACCAGCGCGGCGACCAGCGGGGTGATGAAGTACCCGAGGTTGCTGAACGCCGCGACGGGCGTCGCCCCGATCACCAGGTCCCGGATCACGCCGCCCCCGAGCGCGGTGACCTCGGCCAGCACCGCGATGCCGAAGATGTCCATGTTCTTGCGGACGGCGAGCAGCCCCCCGGAGAGGGCGAAGACGAAGATGCCGACGAGGTCCAGCGACTGCTGCACGTCGGAGGGGAAGATCTGCGAGGTCACCGAACAACTATGCCCCGTACGAAACCCTCCCCCCCTCCGCGTACGGCCGCGGTCCGTGGCCCCGCCTCGGGCGCGCGGCCCGGGCGACGACCGCCGCCGGTCCGGACACTCTGCGCAGAGTTGACGTGAACACCAAATTTCGACATATTCGCGAAATACTGCGGGTCGTACGGTATGGAGAATACAATTCGCATTTCCCTCCCGAATTCGATGCACCCTTTGCCCGGGTTGGCTGGTTTGGGAAATTGATCCCGGAAATAACTCATGGACGGGGCCGAATGCCGGTGGTAGTTTCATTTCCATCGAGAGAAGCACTGGGGCTTCGAACATGAACAACCGGAGAGGAGACTTCCGTGCGCTACAACGACTGAAATCCCTGATGCCGATTGCACCGGCATCCCCGATGTCCGAACGTCGACAGTCCGCGCCAACGGCCGGGACATTTAGCTCGGGTAGGTGAATTTCCATGCGTTACAACGACTAATTATATTGCCCGAACCGCGGCAGAGCCCGGTATCGTCGGCGAGAATTGGCGCCGGACCCGGAAGCGTCCGGGTCCGGCGCACGCTCTTGGCCCAGCGGGAACATGGGCCTCATAGGCCGTTCAAGAATCCTAGGAATTGTCCATGAAACTCCCGGTCCGCTATGACCCCCTCGACAGCTCCACTCTCGCCGATCCCTATTCGGTCTACGCGGAGCTGCGCGCGTCGGAGCCTGTGCACTGGCACGAGAAGATGCAGAGCTGGGTGCTGACCCGGTACCGCGACTGCCAGATGGTGCTGCAGGACCCCGCGGTGTTCGCGACGGACTGGCGGCGTGCCGGCGAGTCGGTCTCCGAGCCGTGGCTGAGCCTGCAGACCCTCGACCCGCCGGACCACGGCCCGCTCCGCAGCCTCTTCATGAACGCCCTGCGCGCCCAGGACCTGGAGGCCGTCGGCGAGCAGGGCGAGGCCCTCGTCGGGTCGCTGCTCGACGGCCTGGAGGGCAGGGCGGAGTTCGATCTCATGTCGGAGGTCGTCGAGCCGCTCGCCCTGGCGACCATCTCGGAGCTCATGGGCATCGAGCAGCCGGACGTCAGGACCTTCGCCGCGATATCGGACGCCATCGTGCGGAGCATGGACGCCGGATTGGCGCCCGAAACCGCCGGGGAAGGAATCGAGACCGGTGCGGAACTCAGGAAACTCGGCATCGAGGCGCGCGGCCGACTGAGCGAAATGGTCGAGTCCTGGTTCACGGCCAATCCGCGCCCCGGGCTGCTGGCCCATGTCGCCGGCAACCGCGCCGAGGTGGATGTCGCCGATTCCTTCGTCCGGAACACGGTGCGGGTCGTCTTCCAGTCCGGCTACAGCTCGATCGTCGCCGGTGCCGGAAATGCCATGCTGGCGCTGCTGGAGAACCCCGACAAATTCGAGGCGATGCGCGACCCGGCGCTGCTGTCGAGTGGTTTCGACGAACTCATGCGCTACGACGCGTCGGTTCAGGGGACCAGCCGCATCGTCACCGAGCCCGTCGTCGTCGGATCCGTCCAGCTCAAGCGCGGAGACGTCGTCGTGGTGCTTTTCGGCGCGGCAAACCGCGATCCCGAAAAATTCACCCGTCCCGACGAAATCATTCTGGACCGGACACCGAATCAGCACATGGCATTCGGCCGGGGCCCGCACACCTGCGTCGGAAACCTGTTCACCCAGGTGACGCTGCAGGCGCTGATCAAGGCCATTCTGCGGCGCCCCACACGCCTGCGGATGGCCGGGGAGCCACTGCGCCAGCGCACCGCGACCATGCGCTACCTGGCGACGTTGCCGGTCGCCTTCCAGGCGGCTGCCGCCACGTGACGAAAACGGATACGACGGCTCCCCCGACCCGGACGAGCGCTGCCCGGCTGGCCCTCGCCAGGGCGGTCCCGCCGGCCGGGCCGGTGCGCGGACTGACGCTGTCCACGTTCCTGACCACCCTCGGGGACGGGCTGTTCGCCACCGTCAGCGTGCTGTTCTTCACCCGGGTGGTGGGTCTGCGGATGGTGGACGTGGGCGTCGGGCTCACGGTTGCCAGCCTGGCCGGCCTGCTGGCGGCCCTGCCGATCGGGCACCTCTCCGACCGCATCGGGCCGCGGCGGGTCCTGCTCGTCCTCACCGTCGCCGCGGGGCCGGCGGTGCTGTGCTACCTGGCCGTCGGCTCCTTCTGGCCGTTCGCCGTCACGGCGTGCGCGGTGGGCGTCGTGCAGCGGGGATGCCGCACGGTCCTGCCCGCCCTGGTGTCCCTGATCGCCTCGGCCGAGGAGCGGGTGACCGCGCGCGCGCACCAGCAGGTCGTGAGCAACATCGGGATCTCACTAGGCGCGGGAGCCGCCGGCCTGGCCCTGTACCTGGACACCCGGGCCGCGTACGAGGCGATGGTGGTCGTCGCGGCACTGGCCTACGCGGGGTCGGCCCTCGTGCTGAACCGGATGCCCGTACGGCATCCGCCTCCCGCGCACGTCGAGAAGCAGCCGCTGGGGGCAGCGCTCAAGGACCTCCGATACCTGCGGTTCACCGGGCTGAACGCCGTGCTGTCGCTGAACGGCGCCCTCATGGAGATCGCCGTTCCGCTGTGGCTGGTCACCCACACCAAGGCACCCGCCTGGCTGTTCAGCGCCCTGATCGTCCTGAACACGGTCCTGGTGGTGATCTTCCAGGTCCAGGTGAGCTCCAAGGGCAACGACACCACCCCGGGCCTGTGGGGGCGGATCTCCCGCCTCGGCGGGTTCTTCCTCGGCTGCGCCTGCCTGCTGTACGGCGTCGCAGGCTGGGGGAACGCCCTGGTCGCGACCGGCATCCTCGCCCTGGGGATGATCGCCCACACGTGGGGGGAGATGTACCAGGTCTCCGGCGAATGGGGGCTCAGCTTCCAGCTCGCTCCCGAGCACGCCACCGGCCAGTACCAGGGCGTCCTGGCCATCGGCCGCGGAGCCGCCAACGTGGCCGCGCCGGTCGCCCTGGTCGCGGTCGTCGGGGCCGGTCAGTACGGGTGGGTGGCGCTGGCGGCCGTCTTCCTCGCGGCCGGGCTCGCGATGCCTGCGGCGACCCGGCTGCCCGCCGGCAAGGGCCCCGACCCTGACGCGTGATCAACACCGCACCGCCTTCACCGGGATGAGGGCCCGGACGCCACGATGCGCCGCACCGGAACGACCGGCTGATCAAAGCCGGTGCTCCGGTGCGGCGCATCGTGCGCGTGGGCCCGCGCCCTACTTCCCCTCGCCCAGCTCGGGGAAGTGGCACGCCACCTCGTGCCCGGTCTTCAGTGCCGTCAGCGGCGGCTCCTGGCCGGCGCAGACGTCCTGGGCCTTCCAGCAGCGGGTGCGGAAGCGGCAGCCGCTGGGCGGGTTGATCGGCGAGGGGACGTCGCCCGTGAGCAGGATCCGCTCGCGGCCGGCCCGCTGGCGCCGGCGCGGGTCGGGCACCGGCACCGCGGACATCAGCGCGTTGGTGTACGGGTGCAGCGGGCTCGCGTAGAGGGAGTCGCGGTCGGCGATCTCGACGATCTTGCCGAGGTACATCACCGCGACCCGGTCCGAGACGTGCCGGACCACCGAGAGGTCGTGCGCGATGATCAGGTAGGTCAGGCCGAGTTCGCGCTGGAGGTCGTCCAGCAGGTTGACCACCTGGGCCTGGATGGAGACGTCCAGGGCGGAGACCGGCTCGTCCGCGATGATCATCTTCGGCCGGAGGGCGAGTGCCCGGGCGATGCCGATGCGCTGGCGCTGGCCGCCGGAGAACTCGTGCGGGTAGCGGTTGTAGTGCTCGGGGCTGAGCCCGCACAGTTCCAGCAGTTCCTGGACGGCCTTCTTGGTGCCGCCCTCGGGCTCCACCTTCTGCAACCGGAACGGCGCGCCGACGATGGTGCCGACGGTGTGCCGCGGGTTGAGCGAGGAGTACGGGTCCTGGAAGATCATCTGGATGTCGCGGCGCAGCGGCCGCATCGCGCCGACGCCCAGGTGGGTGATGTCGGTGCCCTCGAACTCGACCTTCCCGCCGGTCGGTTCGTCGAGCCGGGTGACCAGTCGGCCCATCGTCGACTTGCCGCAGCCGGACTCGCCGACGACCCCGAGCGTCTCACCGGCGTTGACGGTGAAGTCGATGCCGTCGACGGCCCGCACCGCACCGGTCTGGCGGCGCAGCAGTCCGCCGCGGATCGGGAAGTGCCGGGTCAGGCCGGTCACCCGGAGCAGCGGCTCGCGGTCGGGGGCGGGCGCGGGCGCGGTGGCCGTGGCTGCCTGAGTGTCCGTCATCGGTTCTCTCCAGAAAGGTGGTACGAGGCCGGGCTCACAGCCGGGGCGCGATCTCTTCGGCGAAGATGCGGTGCCGTTCGGCGGCCGGGAGGTGGCAGGCCGCGTAGTGGCCGGGCGAGGCTTCGGCCAGCACCGGGAGCTCGCTCGCGGAGCGCCCGCCGGTCCGGTCGGCGTACGGGCAGCGCGGGTGGAAGGCGCAGCCGGACGGCACGTTGATCAGGCTGGGCGGGGTGCCCTTGACCGGGACGAGGCGGTCCTGGAGTTCGCGGTCCAGGCGCGGCATGGAGCCCAGCAGGCCCCAGGTGTAGGGGTGTTCGGGCGCGTCGAAGAGGGTCTCGGCGGGACCGCGCTCGATGCACTTGCCGCCGTACATGACCAGGATGTCGTCGGCCAGTTCGGCGACCACCCCGAGGTCGTGGGTGATGATGATGACGGCCGAGCCGAACTCGTCCTGGAGGTCGCGGATGAGGTCCAGGATCTGCGCCTGGACGGTGACGTCCAGGGCGGTGGTGGGCTCGTCGGCGATCAGCAGCGAGGGGTCGTTGACCAGTGCCATGGCGATCATGGCGCGCTGGCGCATGCCGCCGGAGAACTGGTGCGGGTAGTCGTCCACCCGGCGGTCGGGCTGCGGGATGCCGACCCGGTCGAGCATCTCGACCGCGCGGGCCCGGGCCTGCTTCTTGGACGCCTGGGGGTGGTGCACCCGGTACGCCTCGACGATCTGCGCGCCGACGGTGTAGTAGGGGTGCATCGCGGTCAGCGGGTCCTGGAAGATCATCGCCATCTCGCGGCCGCGCAGTTGGCGCACCCGTTCGGGGCCGGCCGCGATCAGGTCCTCGCCGTCCAGCCGGATCTCGCCGGTGATCCGGGCCCGCTTGGTGCGGTGCAGGCCCATGATGCCGAGCGAGGTGACGGACTTGCCGGAGCCGGACTCGCCGACGATGCCGAGGGTGCGGCCCTTGTGCAGGTCGAAGCTGACCCCGTCCACCGAGCGGACCAGGCCGTCGTCGGTGTCGAAGTGGATCCGCAGGTCGCGGACGGAGAGGAAGGGGTCGCCGGACGGGGCCTGGGCGGCGACCGCCTCGGTCTTCTGGAGCTCGGTCACGAGAGCCTCACCCGGGGGTCGACGAGTGCGTACAGGAGGTCGACCACGAGGTTGCAGGCGACGATGAAGAAGGCGGCGAGCAGGGTGACGCCGAGGATCTTGGGCAGGTCGTTGTCGGCGATCGCCTGGACGGCGAAGGCGCCGACGCCCTGGAGCGAGAAGACCTGCTCGGTGATGAGGGCGCCGCCGAGGAGCAGGCCGAGGTCCATGCCGAAGATGGTGATGACGGGTGTCAGCGCGGCGCGCAGTCCGTGCCGGGCGACGACCTTGCGCTCGACCAGGCCCTTGGCCCGGGCGGTGCGGATGTAGTCCTCGCTCATGGTCTCCAGCATTCCGGCGCGGGTGAGCCGGGCGTAGAGCGCGGAGTAGAGGAAGGCCAGCGAGATCCACGGGAGGATCAGGTTGCGGGCCCACATCAGCGGGTCGTCGGCGAAGTCGACGTACTGGAGGTTGTCCAGGATCGGCCACTCGTAGCTGAACAGGGCGAGCAGCACCGCGCCGGTGAAGAAGACCGGCAGCGAGACGCCGGCGAGGGAGATGCCCATGGCGATCCGGTCGAAGACCGAGCGCGGCTTGAGCGCGGAGACGACGCCGGTGGCGACGCCGGAGACCAGCCAGAGCACGGCCGCGCCGACGGCGAGCGAGAGGGTGATCGGGACGCGCTTGATCAGCTCGGGCCAGACCTCCAGGTGGTTCTTGAAGGAGTAGCCGAAGCACGGTACGTGGCAGGTGACCGGGTCCGGGCCGAACTTGTACTCGGCGCCGCTGACCAGGCCCTTGAGGAAGTTCCAGTACTGGGTGTACAGCGGCTGGTCGAACCCGAGGTTCTTCTTGACCGCGGCGATCGCCTCGGGGGAGGGGTTCTTCCCGACGTACTGCGTGGCCAGTTGGTCGGTGGTCTCGCCGGCGATGCGCGGGAGCAGGAAGAAGATCGCGAAGGTGACAGCGCTGACCACCAGCAGCAGCACGACGGCCGCGAAGATCCTGCGGATGATGTAGGCAAACACAGTTGGGCGGCTCCGGCGGCCCGCCGCCGTCCGGGGTCTTCCGGACGGCGGCGGGCGGCCGCTGCCTTCACCTGCCTTCAGGGATGTGGAGCCAGGCTCTTTACTTGGTGGTGCCGATGTTCAGGTAGTCGTACTCACCCGAGAAGCCCGAGGTGGACGCCAGGTTGGTGGCGCTGTCCGGGCGGTACAGGAAGACCTTGAAGTAGGTCAGCGGGACGTAGACCGCCTGGTCCATGATCTTCTTGTCGATCTGGCCGTAGATCTTCTCGCGCGCCGACTGGTCGGTGTTGGTGATGGCGTCGTCGAGCAGCTTGTTGACCTCGGGGTCGTTGAGCTGGGCCAGGTTGCTGTTGCCGGAGGCCTTGATGGCGCGGCCGTCGGAGATCTGCTGCAGGAAGCCGTAGCCGGTCGGCCAGTCGGCGCTCCACTGCATCATCATCAGACCGATGTTGTGGTCCTGGGTGAACTGCGGGACACCGGCGGCGTCCGAGAAGTACTTGCCCTGCGCGTACTTCTGGATCTCGACGTTGATGTTGATCTTCTTCAGCGCGGCCTGGATCGCGGTCGCGGCCTGGACCTCCGGGTCGCGCTCGGTGCGGGCGGTGATCACCGTGCTGAACCCGTCGGGCTTGCCGCAGGCCTTGAGGGCGTCCTTGGCCTTGGCCTCGTCACCCTTGTTGCCGTTGGTCGCCCAGGTGTTGAAGTCCTGGTGGCCCGGGACGTCCGGCGGGATCACCGTGTTGGCGATCTGGCCGCGGATCGGGCCGCCGAGCGTGGTCTGCACGGAGACCTTGTCGATCGCGTACTGGACGGCCTTGCGGCACTCCAGGTTGTCGAACGGCGCGACCTTGGTGTTGATCGCGACGTACGCCAGGCGGCCGCCGTAGGCGTTGTCGGTGTTCGCCTTGAGCTTCTGGTTCTGCAGGATCTGCGCCTGGGTCTGCGGGTCGACGCCGCTGCCGACCAGGTCCACCTGGGCGTTGCCCGCGATCAGGTCCTTGTCGATGGTGGACTGCTCCATGCCCATCCGGACCACGATCTTGTCCGCGAGCTGCTTGCGGATCGGGTCGGTGCTCGGGTCCCAGTTGGTGTTCGGCACCAGGGTGAGCTGCTTGCCGTCCTCGTAGGACTCGAACTTGTAGGCGCCCGAGGCGACCACGTGCTTCACGTAGCCGGCGCCGTCGTCCTTGGCCTGCGGGACCGGGACGGTCTGCGGGGAGCCGACCAGGTAGTCGAAGTCCGCGAACGGCTGCTTCAGGTGGAAGACGATGGTCTGGTCGTCCGGTGTCTCGATCGAGTTCAGGCCGCCGGTCTTGTCCTTGTACGGGCCCTGGTACGGGGACTCGTTGTCGACCAGCAGGTCGTGGAAGTAGGTGGGGCCGTTGGAGTTCACGTCCGGCGCGAAGTTGGAGCGCTCGACGGCGTACTTGACGTCCTTCGAGCTGATCGGGGTGCCGTCGTCGAACTTCAGGCCCGCGCGCAGCTTGTACGTCCAGGTCAGGCCGTCCGCGCTGACCTTGCCCAGGCTCTCGGCGAGGTCCGGGACCAGCTTGTTGCCGTTCGAGCCGGCGCCCGGGGCGAAGGTGGTCAGCGGACGCCCGTACAGGCGCGAGAAGTTGTAGATGTAGGCGTAGTACGTGTTGCCCGGGTCGAAGGAGTCCGGGGCGCCCTTCATCTCGTAGGTGACCGTCCCGCCCTTCTTGTCCGAGGCGTTGACGATGCCCTTGGTGGCGGCGTCGGCACCGCCGCCACCGGCGCTGCTGCCGCTGGCGGAGGAGGACGAGCCGGAGCCCTTGCTGCCGGAGGTGCAGCCGGTCACGATCAGGACCGCGGCGGCTGCCGCCGCGGTCAGGGCGACGGTACGGGACCTGCGCATGGGTGAGATCAACCCCTTGAGGATGGGAAGGAGGGAGGGCCTGACGTTGCGTCAGTTGCTCTTGGGATCGAGGGCGTCACGCAGCCCGTCGCCGAGCAGGTTGAAGGCGAGCACGGTGAGGAAGATCGCCAGACCGGGGACCACCATGTACTGGGGGTCCACCTGGTAGTACTTGATCGCGTCCTGGAGGATCCCGCCCCAGGAGGCCTGCGGCGGCTGGATGCCGACGCCGAGGAAGCTGAGGCCCGCCTCGAAGAGGATGTTGGTCGGGATCAGCAGGGTCGAGTAGACCAGGATCGGACCGACCAGGTTCGGCAGCAGTTCCTTGAACAGGATGAACGGGCCGCGGGCGCCCAGGCTGCGGGCCGCGTGGACGAACTCCCGCTCGCGCAGCGACAGCGTCTGTCCGCGCACGATCCGGCCCATGTAGGGCCAGTTGAAGAAGCCGATCACGAAGATCAGCACCATGATGTGCAGCGGGAGGCCGTGCAGGCCGAACGCGCCGCCCTGCAGCGAGGTCGAGATCGCGATGGCGAAGAGCAGCAGCGGGAAGGCGAGGAAGACGTCCATGATGCGGCTGATCACGGTGTCCACCCAGCCGCCGTAGTAGCCGGCCATGACACCGAGCACGGTGCCGATCGTGTTCGACAGCAGGGTCGCGCCGAAGGCGACCAGCAGGGAGACCCAGGAGCCCTCGATCACGCGGGAGAGCAGGTCACGGCCCTGGAGCGGGTCGACGCCGAGCGGGTGGTCCCAGCTCATTCCGCCCCAGTCACCGAGCGGGATGCCGCCCAGGTTGGCGTCGAGCAGGTCCTGGTTCAGGGCGTCGGGGTCGAGGCCGAACAGGGCCTCGATGGGCTTGGCCAGTACGGCCAGCAGGATCAGCAGGATCACCACGACGCCGCCGGCGACGGCGAGTTTGTCGCGCTTGAAGCGGGTCCAGGCGATCTGGCCGAGGGAGCGGCCCTCGATCTTCTTGGCCGGGCTCGCGGGGGCGGGTGCCTCCGGTTCGTTCCCGGTGGTTGCGATGGGTGCGGTCATGGTCAGTTGGTCCCCTCGCCGACGGTGGCCGGCCCACGGGCGCCGGTCACCGGTTCGGCGGTACGGCTGCGGACGTGCGGAGGTGCTTGGAACGGGTGTTCGCGGCAGTACGTCGTGCACGGGTACTGCCCCAACGCGGGATGGGCTTCGCGTGGTTCTGGCGGTCGGCGTGCGCGTTCACCTTCGTGGGGTTCCCAGTACGCGCGGTGCGTTGCGCAGAACTCTCTGCCATCCGAACTGGCTTGCGCCAGCCCTCACAACCGACAGATGCCCAACTGTGATCTGTGCGCATGCACCTCCTCCGTCTTCGGCATATCCCTCTTCACACGGCTGTAACTGGCATGTCAAGATGATCGACGGTAACGGCCGGAAGTTCGTCCGGAAAGCACCGAAGCCGACCTGACGCAAGATCAAGTCGGCTTCTGGAAAAAGGTTTTGGTTGTCAGCGCCCCGGGTATCCGGGCCACGGCTGCTGCGGCTGCCCGGTCCAGCCCTGCGCGGGCTGCTGCGTGCCGTAGCCGTAGCCCGGCCCCTGCTGCGCGGGGTACGGCGGAGGCGGCACCGGCGGGTACGGGCCGGTCGGCGGCCGCCCCGCCTCCCGGTCGAAGAACGGGCGCGCATGCGCCCGCATCCACAGCGCCACCGGGTCGTACTCGTCCGCCATCGCCACCGTGGACACCGCCAGCCCCTCCGGGGCCACCGCGATCGCCCGCTGCATCAGCGCCCGCACGGCCTCCACCGCCGGCGGTGAACTCTCGTACAGCTCCAGGCCGATCGCCAGGTACGGCTCCCCCACGGCCGGCTGCACCCAGGCCCGGCGCAGCGCCCGCACCGCGCGCACCTCACCGGCCTGCCGCTCCAGCAGCGCGAAGAACGGCTGGGCGTTCAGCTGCGGCTCGCTCAGCTTCAACGGCCCGGCCGGCAGCCGCTCCAGGCCCGCGGCGATCCGCCGCAGGTCCGCCCAGGGCACCCCGACCCCGCCGCCGGGCGCGTGCGGGTTGAGCCACAGGCCCCAGCGGGTCCGGTACAGCGAAGCGGCGATCTCCCGCCCGGAGATGACCTCGTGGGCCCGCGCCCAGCCGGACGACGCCAGTTGCTCGGACGAGGTGACGGCCGGCGCGTAGCCGTGGCCGCTGATCTCCATGTTCCCGTACTGGGCGTCAGCGCTGCCCGGCGCGCCGTGCCACAGCAGCATCCAGACCTGGCCGTCGGCCAGTGCGTGCAGCAGTTGCTCGTACGCCTCGTAGCGCTCCGGCGCGACCTCGCGCAGGGCGCGCTCCAGCGCGCCCGGATCCGCTCCGGGGCGCCCGGCGGGTGCCTGGCCCCAGGGCCCCGGTGCACCGCCCGCTACCGCTCCCGCACTCATGCGCCCACCTCGCCGCGCCTCTTTCCTCAAGCCTGCCGACCCGTCGGCCGTCTGCACGCACCCTATGGCGCGGCACCGGCCACCGCCACGGCGACGTGCCTCCGATACGAACCCCGCTCAACCCCGCGCGTAGAAAGGGAGTACCCGGGTGAGCAGCCACTCGACCACCGGGTCATCGGCGAGATCGAGCAGTACGAGGTGGACGCCCCCCGGCAGCGGCGCGGTTCCCAGCGCGCGGCCGAGCGCCTCGTTCACCGCACCCGGGTCGGCCGGGGCCGTCTGGTCCAGCTGGACGCCCACGAACATCACGGTCGGCTCGCCCTCGATGCTGGCGAGCGCCCGGCGCGCGGTCAACACTCCGGGCAGGGCCGACAGTTCGGCCCGGCAGGCGGCCAGGAAGTGCTCCGGGTCCTCCCCCGGCACCGGCTCGCGCAGCGCCACCCGGCCACCGGTCGGCGCCTCCGGGCCCTGTCCCTGGTTCTGGTTCTGGTTCTGACTCTGGCTCTGCTCCTGGTCGGCCAGGCGCTCCTCGCGCGGGCCGCGCCGCAGCTCCGCCACACCCTGCGGTGGCACCGGGATGCCCACCGCCGCCTCCGGGTTGACCGCGATGCCCACGCCCAGCGGCAGCCCGCGGGCGAACTCCCAGACCGGCGCCACCGCGAAGGCCATCCCCGGCGCCTGCCGCAGGAACACCTCCTGCGAGGAGAACACCGGCACGTACGGCTCGCCGGCCAGCTCGATGGTCGGCAGGTCCAGCGCGGGCCCCCGCGGGTCGCCGCCGGCCGGCAGCGGGATCCACACCTGGCTGCGGGCCAGCACCTCGATCACCCGCGGCGTCGCACCCGGATCGCCCAGCGCGGCGGTCAGCACCTGCTCCAGCTCGTTGGCCGGCCACCCGCCGCCCGGCGGCGCCGACTCCGGCCCGCCCCACCCCTGCTGCTGCTCCACCGGGTACCCCATGCGCGCCTGATCCGCCCTCTGCCGGTCGGCCGCCCTCTGCTGCGCCGACGCGCAGCAGTCTAGGGCGCACGCCCCGGGGGCGCCGGTTCGCGGTGGCGCGGTGTGACCGGGTCCCCTCTCCCGTCGTCGGCGCGGACGTGCCATGATGTGCGCGTTCGACGGCGCGGCGCGCCGGCGGACCGACAACTCCATACCGGCCGCTCGAACCCGCGCGGGAGAGCCCGGAGTGCCCCGTCAGGCGGCACAGCCGGCGCCGAAGGAGCAACTCCTCCCCGGAATCTCTCAGGCCCCCTTACCGCACGGGTTAGGCACATCTGGAAAGTGGCGCACGGCCCTGTCGCGCGCCCACCCACGGTGCAAGCCACCATGCTGTCCTGGATGCTGGAAACAGCTGCGGGCAGGTGGGCGGTGAAGCTCTCAGGTTCGACGACAGATGGGGAGACCCACGCCGCCGCATGCCCGCGCGCAGGGTCGGCCCCCGAGCGGGTCCGGTTCCGGCGCGTGCACCCATGAGTGCCCAGACCGAGGAGTTCCAGGCCATGTCGTCCCTCCGCCTCACCGCGCTCGACGCGCTGCACCGCGCCCTCGGCGCGACCATGACCGACTTCGCCGGCTGGGACATGCCGCTGCGCTACGGCAGCGAGCGCGAGGAACACCTCGCCGTCCGCACCCGGGCCGGACTGTTCGACCTCTCCCACATGGGCGAGATCACCGTCACCGGCCAGCAGGCCGGCGAGATGCTGGACCACGCGCTGGTCGGCTTCGTCTCCGCGCTGGGCGTGCTGCGCGCCCGCTACACCATGATCTGCGCCGAGGACGGCGGCATCCTGGACGACCTGATCGTCTACCGCCTACGCGAGGACGCCTTCCTGGTCGTCGCCAACGCCTCCAACGCCCAGCTGGTGCTGGACGAGCTGATCGCCCGCGCCAAGGGCTTCGACGCCGTCGTCACGGACGACCGCGACACCTACGCGCTGATCGCCGTCCAGGGCCCGGAGGCCACCGCGATCCTGGCCGGAACCACCGACGCCGACCTGCCCGGCCTGAAGTACTACGCGATCCTCCCGGCCCAGGTCGCCGGCCGCGACGTGCTGCTCGCCCGGACCGGCTACACCGGCGAGGACGGCTTCGAGATCTTCTGCAACCCGGGCGACGCCGAGGGGGTCTGGCAGGCGCTGACCGCCGCCGGCGAGGGCCGCGGCCTGGTCCCGTGCGGCCTGTCGTGCCGCGACACGCTGCGCCTGGAGGCCGGCATGCCGCTGTACGGGCACGAGCTCTCCACCGACCTGACCCCGTTCGACGCGGGCCTGGGCCGGGTCGTGCGCTTCGACAAGACCACCAACGAGGGCACCTTCGTCGGCCGCAAGGCGCTGGAGAAGGCCGCCGCCGAGGCCGAGGCCAACCCGCCGCGGGTGCTGGTCGGCCTGGTCTCCGAGGGCAAGCGCGTCCCGCGCGCCGAGTACACCGTGGTCTCCGCCGACGGCGCCCCGATCGGCCGGATCACCTCGGGCGCCCCGTCCCCGACCCTGGGCCGGCCGATCGCGATCGCCTACGTGGACGCGGCCCACGCCGCCCCCGGCACCGCCGTCGCGGTGGACGTGCGCGGCAAGCACGAGCCGGTCGAGGTCGTGGCGCTGCCGTTCTACAAGCGCGCCCGCTGAGGCCCCGCCCTCCCCGTAGACCCCGTGGACCCGGACCTGCACCATGCCCGACCCGGGCTTGAGCCACGCCTGATCCAGGCCTGGCCCATGCCCGAACCACGCCTGATCCGCGTCGAAGCCGTCCGTGCGGCGGCCCGCTTCGTCGTACCCGCTTCCCATCCTGGAGAATGACGCCATGAGCAACCCCCAGCACCTGCAGTACACCAAGGAGCACGAGTGGCTGACCGCCGTCGAGGGCGGTGTCTCCACGGTCGGCATCACCGCCCACGCGGCCGACGCGCTCGGTGACATCGTCTACGTGCAGCTGCCCGAGGTCGGCGCCGACGTGACCGCGGGCGAGTCCTGTGGCGAGCTGGAGTCCACCAAGTCGGTCAGCGACCTGTTCTCCCCGGTGACCGGGAAGATCGTCGAGATCAACCAGGACGTCCTGGACGACAACAGCCTGGTCAACAGCGCCCCGTTCGAGGGCGGCTGGCTGTTCAAGGTCCAGGTGGAGTCCACCGACGAGCTGCTCAGCGCGGACGAGTACACCGCCTTCATCGGCGGCTGACCCGCTCGTGACGGGGCGGTCGCAGCGCGGCGGCCGCCCCGCCAGGCTCCCCCCTTCTCCGCTCCCGTCTCTCTCCTCCCGGGAAGACCACACCATGACGGTTCTGAACCAGTCCCTGCACTCCCTCGACCCGGAGATCGCCGCCGCGGTCGACGCCGAGCTGCACCGCCAGCAGACCACCCTGGAGATGATCGCCTCCGAGAACTTCGCCCCGGTGGCGGTCATGGAGGCCCAGGGCTCGGTGCTCACCAACAAGTACGCCGAGGGCTACCCCGGCCGCCGCTACTACGGCGGCTGCGAGCACGTCGACGTGGTCGAGCAGATCGCGATCGACCGCATCAAGGCCCTGTTCGGCGCCGAGCACGCCAACGTCCAGCCGCACTCGGGCGCGCAGGCCAACGCCGCCGCGATGTTCGCGCTGATCAAGCCGGGCGACACCATCCTGGGCCTGGACCTGGCCCACGGCGGTCACCTCACCCACGGCATGAAGATCAACTTCTCCGGCAAGCTCTACAACGTGGCCGCCTACCACGTGGACGAGAAGACCGGCCAGGTCGACATGGCCGAGGTCGAGCGCCTGGCCAAGGAGCACCAGCCGAAGCTGATCATCGCCGGCTGGTCCGCCTACCCGCGCCAGCTGGACTTCGCCGCGTTCCGCCGGGTCGCCGACGAGGTCGGCGCGCTGCTGATGGTGGACATGGCGCACTTCGCCGGCCTGGTCGCCGCCGGTCTGCACCCCAACCCGGTGCCGTACGCGGACGTGGTCACCACCACCACCCACAAGACCCTGGGCGGCCCGCGCGGCGGTGTCATCCTGTCCAAGGCCGAGTACGCCAAGAAGATCAACTCCGCGGTGTTCCCCGGCCAGCAGGGCGGCCCGCTGGAGCACGTGATCGCCGGCAAGGCCGTCGCCTTCAAGGTCGCCGCGTCCGAGGAGTTCAAGGAGCGCCAGCAGCGCACCCTGGAGGGCGCCAAGATCCTCGCCGAGCGCCTGCTCCAGGCCGACGTCGCCGAGGCCGGCGCCTCGGTGCTGTCCGGCGGCACCGACGTGCACCTGGTCCTGGTCGACCTGCGCAACAGCCAGCTCGACGGCCAGCAGGCCGAGGACCGCCTGCACGAGGTCGGCATCACGGTCAACCGCAACGCCGTCCCGAACGACCCGCGGCCGCCGATGGTCACCTCCGGCCTGCGCATCGGCACCCCCGCGCTCGCCACCCGCGGCTTCCAGGCCGAGGACTTCCGCGAGGTCGCCGACATCATCGCCGAGGCGCTCAAGCCCGCCTTCGACGAGGACGCCGCCACCGCGCTCAAGGCCCGCGTCACCGCGCTGGCCGAGAAGTACCCGCTCTACCCGAACCTCTGATCACCGCGGTGATCGTTCGGGCGGGGTGACCGGCCTCACCCCGCCACGGCACCTGGGATCCCGGGGCACCGCGCACACTGGACAGTGCGCGCGGTGCCCCGACCCGTGTCGTCCCCCGCCCGCCAGTCCTTCCACGAGACAGACAAGGACGTCCCCCGTGGCCCTCAGCGTCTTCGACCTCTTCTCCATCGGCATCGGCCCGTCGAGCTCCCACACCGTCGGCCCGATGCGCGCCGCCCGGATGTTCGCCCGGCGCCTGCGGTCCGAGGACCTGCTCGCCGAGGTGGCGAGCGTGCGCGCCGAGCTGTACGGCTCGCTGGGCGCCACCGGCCACGGCCACGGCACCCCGAAGGCCGTCCTGCTCGGCCTGGAGAACAACTCCCCCCGCACGGTCGACGTCGACCAGGCGGACAAGGACGTCGAGCGGATCACCACCGAGAAGCGGCTCAACCTCCTCGGCACCCACCCCATCGACTTCGACCCGGGCACCCAGCTGGTCCTGCACCGCCGCCGCTCGCTGCCGTACCACGCCAACGGCATGACCATCTGGGCGTACGCGGCGGACGGCTCCACGCTGCTGGAGAAGACCTACTACTCGGTCGGCGGCGGCTTCGTCGTCGACGAGGACGCCATCGGCGCGGACCGGGTCAAGCCCGACGACACCGCGCTGCGCTACCCCTTCCGCACCGGCGAGGAGCTGCTGCGGCTCACCCGGGAGACCGGGCTGTCGATCTCCGGCCTGATGCTGGAGAACGAGAAGGCCTGGCGCTCCGAGGAGGAGATCCGGACCGGGCTGCTGGAGATCTGGCAGGTCATGCAGGAGTGCGTGCGGGCCGGCATGTCCCGCGAGGGCATCCTGCCCGGTGGCCTCAAGGTCCGCCGCCGCGCCGCCGCGGCCGCCCGCGCGATGCGCGCCGAGGGCATCGGCCCGGCCAACGCGATGGAGTGGGTGACCCTCTACGCGATGGCGGTCAACGAGGAGAACGCCTCCGGCCGCCGGGTGGTCACCGCTCCGACCAACGGCGCGGCCGGGATCATCCCCGCCGTCCTGCACTACTACCTGAACTTCATCCCGGGCGCCGACGAGGACGGCATCGTCCGCTTCCTCCTCGCGGCCGGCGCCATCGGCATGCTCTTCAAGGAGAACGCCTCCATCTCCGGCGCCGAGGTCGGCTGCCAGGGCGAGGTCGGCTCCGCCTGCTCGATGGCCGCCGGCGGCCTCGCCGAGGTCCTCGGCGGCACCCCCGAACAGGTCGAGAACGCCGCCGAGATCGGCATCGAGCACAACCTCGGCCTCACCTGCGACCCGGTCGGCGGGCTCGTCCAGATCCCCTGCATCGAGCGCAACGGCATGGCCTCCGTCAAGGCCGTCACCGCCGCCCGGATGGCCCTGCGCGGCGACGGCCGGCACCACGTCTCGCTCGACAAGGCGATCAAGACGATGAAGGAGACCGGCGCCGACATGAAGATCAAGTACAAGGAGACCTCGCGCGGCGGCCTCGCCGTCAACGTCATCGAGTGCTGATCACACCCGCTGTCGTCTGAGCCCCCGGACCCGTCCGGGGGCTCTCGGCGTTCCGGGGCGTCCCGAGGCGCCTGCTCAGGCCGCGAACGGGCGGACGCGCCGGGCGTCGCGCAACGCCTCCGCCCACCAGGCGAGTTGGTCGAGCATGGTCTTGGCGGCGGCGTCGGCGGCCGGGTCGAGCGGCTTGCCGTCGGCGCCGAAGCACTGGGCGGCGCCGTGGAAGCTGACCGTGTTGCGAATCGTCATGGCGTTCAACTCGGCGAGCACCACTCGCAGTTGCTCGACGGCGCGCAGACCGCCGGAGAGGCCGCCGTAGGAGACGAAGCCGACCGGCTTGCCGTGCCACTGGCTGTTGTGCCAGTCGATGGCGTTCTTCAGCGGGGCCGGGAAGCTGTGGTTGTACTCGGGTGTGACGACCACGAAGGCGTCGGCGGCCTCCAGCCGGGGCGTGACGGCGGCGATCAACTCGGCGGCGCCCGGCTCCAGTTCACCACCGAAGGACGGGAAGGTGGTCGGCAGCGGGGTCTCGACCAGATCGATCAGGTCGGCGGTCATGTCGCCGCGCGCGCCGAGGTGGCCGAGCAGCCAGTCGGCGACGACGGGCGCGAACCGGCCGCTCCGGGTGCTGCCGACGACGACCGCGACCTTCAGGCTCTTCTCCGAAACGTCCTTGGCCATGAACATCCCCCTCCGGGACGATGTGTACAACGTATCTTCTGGATGCAACGTACACATCGACGCGTACGCCGTCTACTCCCGATACGCCGTACACGCCGGGTGGTACGGTGGGAACCCCAGCCGGAAGGAGCCCGCCGTCATGCCCGCCCAGCAGGCCCCCACCGGGGACGACGACCAGACCAAGCCCCAGGCCTCGCTCTGGGAGCGCCTCGCCCGCCCGGCCCCCGCGCCGCGCACCACCCTCACCCCGCAGCGGATCGCCGAGGCCGCGATCGCGATCGCCGACGCCGAAGGCCTCGACGCCGTCACCATGCGCCGACTCGCCACCGCCCTCGGCGTCGCCCCGATGGCCGCCTACCGGTACGTCTCCGGCAAGGACGAACTCATCGACCTGATGGTCGACTTCGTCTACGGCGAACTCTCCCTGGACACTCCCTCCAGCGGCTGGCGCGACACCATGCGCACCCTGGCGCTCCACCTGCGCGCCATGAACCTGGCCCACCCGTGGGTCGTCCGCGCCGGCGCCGTCCCCCTCACCCCCAACCAGCTCGCCATCCCCGAACGCGCCTTCGCCGCCCTCGCCGACCACGGCCTGGACGCCGACACCACCATGGCGGTCTTCCGCACCGTCACCGGCTACGTCCACGGCTCCGTCGCCGCCGAGCTCGCCCTGCGCACCCTCCAGCGCGAGCACGGCTGGTCCGACGGTGACGAGACCCGCGCCGGCCTCGCCCCCCGGATGTCCTTCCTGATGGACACCGGCCGCTACCCCACCTACCAGCGCTACCTCCACGAGGCCACCCGCAAGGACGACCCCACCTGGCAGTTCGAGACCGGCCTCGACTGCGTCCTCACCGGCATCGCCACCCACCTCGGCATCTGAGCGCGCCTGGACATCCGAGCGCGACCCGGCCCCCAGGTGGAGGAAATTATGTAGACCGGTCTACATTCCAGGTGCGGAATATGCAGACCGGTCTACCTCTTCAACGCACCCCCACGCACCTCCTGCGCAGGAAGTCGGCCCCGCCGACTTCCTGCGCGTGGGGCCACCCGCAGGTCAGCGACGGCGGGTGCCCACGGGCACGGTGAGGACGGCGAGGCCCGCGGCGAGGATGGCGAGGCCGCACCAGGAGGCGGCGGGGAGGCGTTCGCCGAGGACGGCGACGCCGAGGAGGGCGGCGACGGCGGGTTCGGCGAGGGTGAGGGTGGTGGCGGTCTGGGCGGAGGTGCGGCGCAGCCCGTGGCCGAAGAGGCGGTAGGCGAGGAAGGTGGTGATCACCGCGAGGTGGAGCACCACCGCCGCGCCGCGCGGCGAGGCGAGCCACCGCAGGTCGCCGAGGAACAGCACCGGCAGGACGAGCAGCGCGGCCGCGCCGAACATCGCCCCCATCACCCCGGCGGACGGGTGCCCGCGCGAGATGAGCCTCCCGCCGACGAGCGAGTACACCGCGTACGAGAGGCCGGAGAGCGCGGCCAGCGCCACCCCCACGGCGTCCACCGCCGCGCCGTCGCCGGTGAGTTCGGGGCCCAGCACCAGGACGGCGCAGCCGACGACCGCCGTCACCGTGGCACCGGCCCACCGGCCGCTCGGCCGCCCCTGCCGGGTGAGCCAGCCGAGCAGGCCGGCGAAGACGGGGGCACTGCCCAGTGCGATCACGGTGGCCACCGCCACCCCGGCGCGGGTCACCGCCGGGTAGAAGGTGACCGGGTAGCCGACCACCGCGACGGCGCCGACGGCGAGTTGCCACCGCTCCCGGCGACCGCAGGCCCGGGGCAGCGCGCGGGCGCTGCGGGTGGAGAGGAAGAGGAGGAGTCCGCCGAGGACCAGCGCGGCGGCGCCGATGCCCGCCGAAGGGGCGCCGTCGGGTGCGAGGGAGCTGGCCGTCCCGGTGGTGCCCCACAGCAGTGCGGCGACCAGGATCGGGACCGGCCCGCCGAGCGGGCTGGTGCGGCGGGCGGTGGGGGTGGTGGTGGGCCGGGTGGGCGCGGGCGTGGAGGTGCGGTTCGGCACAGTCGTGAACTTCCGTCGTCGAAGACCGTCAGGGGAGTTGGTTTCGCACCGGGCGCACACGGCAGCCCCCTGGCGGCCGAAGGGGGCCGCAGCAGGGAGCGCGGGGCTCGAGCCACCGGCGTGTACGCCCGATCAGACGCTGAGCGGTGGCAGTACGACGTGCCAGTACAGGTCCACGGGCCTGATGCTACCCGGCAGTTCCGGCGTGGTGGGGTGCACGGAGGAATTGGCGGCCGGGCGACGAAGCACCGGAGGCCCGACGGCAAGGATGGTGAATATTCACAGGCAACAGCGTGAACCTATGCAAAATCCAAAGGTGAACTAGGTTACAAACCTTTCAATCCAAGTCACCTGGTTTGCCCACATGCTGAGATCCGTGCGATAGTCGAAGCAGCCCAACGGCGGGCGGCACAGCACGCCGGCCTGGGCGTGGAGACTTCGGCTGGCCCGACCTGGCACGGCCGACGCCCATCGCGCGGCACGCACCCCCTTGGCCGGCGCGATGACTTGCAGGGGCCCCCATCCGCCGGACCACGGCGACTTCGGGGGCCCTGCGCGTTTTCCCGGGAAGACCCGGAAGGCCGGGAAAGACCCGGACGGCCCGGAAGGCCGAGACGGACCCGGGAAGGCCCGAAACGGTCAGTGCCGCTCGCGGACCTTCAGCTCGAACCAGACGCCCTTGCCGCGCGGCAGCAGGTCGGCGCCCCAGCGGTCGGCCAGGTCGTCGATGACCCGCAGGCCCCGCCCCCGCTCGGTCACCGGCTTCGGCTCGGCGAGGATCATGCAGGGCAGCGCCCGGGAGGAGTCGCGGACCTCGACGCGGAGCCAGCCCGGCTTGCGGATCACCTGGAGTCCGATGGTGCGTCCGGCGGCGTGCCGGACGGCGTTGGAGACCAGCTCGCTGGTGAGTAACTCACCGGCCTCCAGGTGCTGGTGGAGGTCCCAGGACTCCAGGACCGACAACACCAGCCGGCGGGCCACCGGGCCGGTCTCCGGCCGGGACGGCAGTCGCACCTCGTTCGGCACGGACTGATCGCTCAGCCTGCCGCAATACATCTCCTCCAGTTCCTCCGAGCTGAGCCGCTCCAGCGCCGCCAGCGCGCCCTGGACATCGATCCACGACGCCTCGGCGACCAATCCGGCCCCGGGAACTGATGACTGATCTGTTTCGCCCCAACCCGCCATGCGGTCCATCATTGCGGAACGCAAGCGGCCGCGTACGGACAATGAGCAAACGATCTCCTCCGAGTCGGCATATGCCGCGTGCAAGGAGACCCCGCGGAGAGTGCCAGGCGGGGGCCCGGAAGGGGCCCGGAAGGGGTCGGGAGAGGGTGGGGAGAGGGTGGGGAGCAGGCAACCCGGGGCCCGTCCGCCGTCAATCCCGGGTTGCCACGGAACCGCCCCGACCAGGGCGGCTACCGGTCGGCCTACCAGGCGCTCCAGGGCACGTTCCAGCCACTCAGGCCGTTCGCCGGGTCGAGGGTCTCCTTCTTGGTGGAGTTCTTCACGACCACCACGTCGCCGACGAGCGAGCCGGCGTAGAACTTGCCCATCGAGGTGGATTCGCCGCCGCCCTCGACGTCCTTGAGGGCGACGCAGCCGTGGCTGACGTTGTCCTCACCGATGAGCTTGCTCCAGTAATTGCCGTGCAGGTAGGTGCCGCTGTCGGTGAGCCGCATCGAGTGCGGCACCTGGAGGTCGTACGGGGAGCCGCTCATGCCGGGGAGGGTGCTGGACTGCATCCGCACCACGCCCTCCTTGGACATGACGACCATCGTGCCGTTCCAGGTCGGGTGTTCGGGCGAGCCGGAGGTGATGTCGATGTCCGACGGTTTGCCGTCGAGTTCGACGGTCATCCTGTGCGCGGCGGCGTCAACCGTCGAAATCTGAGATCGCCCGATCGTGAAGGGCTCGTCCCGGTCGGTGCCGTACACCCCAGGGGCGATCTCGACGCTCTTGAGGCGGTAGTGCACGGTCACCTTGGTGCCGGACTTCCAGTACTGCTCGGGGCGGAAGTCCAGTCGGCGGTTGCCGAACCAGTGGCCCTTGACCACGGTGCCGTTGTCGGTCTCGAAGGTGATGCCCTTCGCGACGACGTCCTTGTTCTTGACGTCCTTGCTGAAGTTCACCGAGACGATCACGCCGACGCCGTACGTCGCGCCGTTGTCCACGTTGTCGGCGGCCTTGGCGAGGGCCGTCGGCGTCAGCGTGGAGAAGTTGCTGTCCGCGCTGGCGACCACGCCGTTGGCGTCCGCGGCCATCGCGCTGACCTGGTAGGTGCTGCCCACGGCGAGGCCGGCCGACGGGGTCCAGCTGGAGCCGTCGGCGGCGATGGTGCCGGGCACCTCCGCGCCGGTCTTGTCACTGACCTTGACGGTGGTGAGCTTGCCGCCGGTCGCGCCGACCTTGAGCGCGTCGGGCGCGACGTCCACCGTGCCGGGCTTGGGCTCGATGTTCACCACGGCCTGCGACACCTTCGGCGCCGCGCTGCTCGCCGCCGCGGCGCCCGGGGAGGCCGTTCCGGCGGCCGCTCCGGCCCCCAGGTCCGCCTTGGCCGCGCTCCCGCCCCCGCTACCGCTCCCGCCACTCCCGCCGCCGCACGCGGCCGTCAGCGCCATCGCGCCGCCCACCAGACCGACGGCCACCACTCTGCGTATCGACCTCAACGTCGATCCCTCCCTCAGAAACCCCACGAACCAAACCCCACGAACCGAACCCCACGACCCGAGACCCGCAGACCGAAACCCGCGGGCCGAAACCCCACGACCCGAAACCCCGCACACAACCCCGCGCACACGACGGGCTCGACCACTACACGCGCCGGCCTCCGGAAAGGTTGCGCCATTCGGGGCCCGGTGCGCTCCGAAAACGCGAGCGGCCCGACCCCAACGGGTGAGGATCGGGCCGCTCGTCCGCACCGCGCCGACGAACCGGGACTATCCGGTCAGTCGGCGGGCAGGATCTACCAGTTCGCCCAGGCGATGTTCCAGCCGCCCAGCCCGTTGGAGGGCGCGACGGTCTTCTCCTTGCTGTTCACGACCTTGACCACGTCGCCGATCATCGAGTCGTTGAAGAACTTGCCCGCGACGGAGGTGTCGCTGCCGCCCTTCTCGTCCACCATCGCGACGCAGCCGTGGCTGGCGTTGGTCCTGCCGAACGGATTGGTCGCGTTGGACCAGTAGTTGCCGTGCACGAAGGTGCCGGAGGTGGTCAGCCGCATCGCGTGCGGCACGTCCTGGATGTCGTACTCGCCGCCGAGGCCGACGGTCTGCGAGTTCATCCGGGTGACCTTCTCCTTGGACATGATCACCATCGTCCCGCTCCAGGACGGCGTCGCCTCCGCGCCCATGGTGACCGGCACGGTGGTGCTCTTGCCGCCCCGCTCGATCGTCATCTGGTGCGACTTGGCGTCGGCGGTGGCGATCTGGGAGCGGCCGATGGTGAACGGCTCGTCCTTGTCCACGTCGCCGTAGACGCCCGGGGCGACCTCGACGCTCTTCAGCCGGTACTTGATGGTGACCTTGGTGTCCGGCTTCCAGTACTCGGCCGGGCGGAAGTCCAGCCGGTTGTCGCCGAACCAGTGGCCCTTCACCTCGGTGCCGTTGTTCGTCTCGAAGGTGATGCCCTTGAGGACGGCGTCCTTGTTCTTGACGGTCTTGCTGAAGTTCACCGAGACGATCATGCCGACGCCGTAGGTGGCGCCGTCGCTGATGTTGTCGTTGGTGGAGACCTTCTTGTCCGGCGTCAGCGTGGTGAACGTCGTGGTGGACGCGGTCACCAGGCCGTCGGCGTCCTTGGCCTGCGCGTTCACCTTGTACGCCATGCCGACGGTGAGCGCGGCGGCGGGCTTCCAGCCGATGCCGTCCGGAGTGATCGCCCCGTCTACCGGCTTGCCGTTCTTGTCGGTCACCTCGACCGTGGTGAGCTTGCCGTTCGAGACGGACACCTGCAACGCGTTGCTCGGTGCGACGTCCTGTGCGCCGTCCTTCGGCTCGACGGCCAGCACCGCGGCGGAGGCCTTCGGCTCGCCCGACGCGCCCGCCGGGGCCGCCGTCCCGCCCGCACCCGCCGTCGCCGCGGGCGCCGCGTTGTCGCCCCCGCCGCCCGTTCCGCCCTTGTCGTCGCCGCAGGCCGCGGTGAGCAGCAGCACCCCGCCCATGACCAACGCCATCGCACCCCTGCGCCCGTAACGGCTGGTGGTACGTATCGCGGCGTCGGCCGTCTTCCCCGTCTTCACGGTTTCTCCCCTCCCGGTATTCACTCTCTCGACGCGTTGAGTGCCCCCATGAGTTGCACCGGACGCCGATCTTTCGCGCCGGACCAGGGCGCGCGCCGGAGCAGGATAGCCGGGCCGTCCGAGCGGATCCCGGGGGGAGGTGGGTGGATCGGGGGTGAATCGGCGGTGAAGATCGACTACTGCGCGACGGGGCTGGAGGCGGGCCCGGCCGCGGGCCCGGCGACCGGCCCGAGGGCGCTGCCCGCCACCCACTGCTCCCACGGCATGTTCCAGCCGTTGAGGCCGTTCTGTGGCGGCACGAAGTCCCCCGCGGAGGCCTTCACCTCCAGCACGTCCCCCGGGACGGTGTGCTCGAACAGCCAGCCCGCCGGGGAGTCCTTGCTCGCTCCGCCCTTGGCGTCGGCCAGGCCGATGCAGCCGTGGCTGGTGTTGGCGGCGCCGAACACCCCGGGGTCCGCCCAGTAGTTGCCGTGCACGAAGGTGCCGGAGTCGGTCAGCCGCATCGCGTGCGGCACGTCCTTGATGTCGTACTCGTCGCCCATCCCGACGGTCTGCGAGTTCATCCGGGTCACCTTGTACTTCTCCGACACCACCATGACGCCCCGGTAGGTGGAGTGGTCACGGCTGCCGCCGGACACCTTGAGCACCCGCACCACCTTGCCGCCCTGCCCGGCCCGGACGGTCAGGGTGTGCGCGTCCAGGTCGACGGTGGAGACCTGGGCCCGGCCGACGGTGAAGTGCAGGTCCTTGGTCTGGGTCCCGAACTCGCCCGGCGCGCCCTGCACGTCCTTCAGCCGCAGCGCCACCGTCACCTTGGTGCCCGCCGCCCAGTACTGCTGCGGGCGGACGTCCAGCCGCTGGTTGCCGAACCAGTGCGCGGCCACCGGGACGGGCGGGTCGGCGCTCACCTGGACGGCCTTCTCCACCGCCGCCCGGTCCGTGATCGGCCGGCTGAAGCGCAACGACACCGGCATGCCGACACCGACGGTGGAGCCGTCCTCCGGGGTGAAGAAGGCGACGAAGGTGTGCGCCCGGGCCATCGTGGAGAACGCCGAGTGCTGGGCCGCCCGTTGGCCCTGGTCGTCCTCGGCGACGGCGTCCAGGGTGTACGCGGTGCCCAGCGGCAGCGGGCCGTCGGGCGTCCAGGCGGCGCCGTCCGGGGCGATCGTGCCGGGGACCTCGGTGCCCTTGGCGTCGGCCAGCCGGACGGTGACCAGCCGGCCCTGCGCCGCCGTCACCCGGACCGGGCCCTCCGGCGGCACGTCCTGGGCGCCGTCGGCGGGCAGCGCCGTGACGACCGCCCGGGACGGCGGCGGGGGCGGGGTGTGCGCCCCGGGCCCGGCGGCGTCCTGCGCGGGGACCGCCGGGGAGCCGCCGCACCCCGTCAGGACGGCGAGGCCCCAGGCCACCGCCGCCGCCCGCCGCGCCCACACCCGTCCTCGGCGCCGCATTCCGGGGCCTCCCACTGTCCACGTCCGGTACCGGGAAGGTCCGGTACCGGGAGCCTCCGCCACCGGTGACGCCCGGTGCCAGGAACGTCCGGTGGCGGGAACGCCCGATACCGGGAACAACGAGGGCAATCGCGGCGGGGACACGCGCGGCCGCGCGAAATCCCCCCATCCATCGGCCGCCATCCGCCGGTAAGCCCCCGTTCAGCCGCTTCCGATCTGCGCAATCCGGGAAAGAGGAAGTGAACGGGGTCCGGGACACCCCGTCCAGGGAGGGTGCGGCCATGGCGTCAGGGCAGGAGCTGGAAGCCGGAGTGCGGCTGCCCGGCGGGGACACCGCCGAGCCACCGTGGCCCGGCAGCTGGCAACCGCTCGGCGCCCGCTTCCGGACCGACCAACAGGGTCGCCAGGGAACCAACTTCGCGCTCTGGGCGGCCGGCGCCGAGGCGGTCGACCTCTGCCTGTTCGACGAGGACGGCCGGGAGGCCCGGCACCGCCTCACCGAGCAGGACTTCCAGACCTGGCACGGCTTCCTGCCCGGCGTCCGCCCCGGCAGCCGGTACGGCTTCCGCGTGCACGGCCGGTGGGACCCGTGGACGGGCGCCCGCTGGAACCCGGCGAAGCTGCTGCTCGACCCGTACGCCCGTGCCGTGGACGGCTGTTACACCAGCCACGACGCGGTCTGCGCCGCCGTCCGCAACTGGCCGGAGGCGGACGTCGCCGACACCGTCCGGGACAACCGAGACTCCGCCCGCTACGTGCCCAGATCCGTGGTCGTCCACGATGACGACGACTGGTACGACGACCACCGCCCGAAGACCCCGTGGGCCGAGACGGTGCTCTACGAACTGCACGTGCGCGGCTTCACCATGCGCCACCCCGACATCCCGCCGGAGCTCCGCGGCACCTACGCGGGCCTGGCCCACCCGGCCGCCGTCGCCCACCTGACCCGCCTCGGCGTGACCGCCGTCGAGCTGCTGCCGGTGCACCAGTACGCCAGCGAGGACCACCTCCAGTCGCGCGGCCTGGTCAACTACTGGGGCTACAACACGATCGGCTACTTCGCCCCGCACGCCGGCTACTCGGCGGCCGGCTCGCGCGGCGGCCAGGTCGGCGAGTTCAAGCGGATGGTCCGCGCCCTGCACGCCGCCGGGATCGAGGTGATCCTCGACGTGGTGTTCAACCACACCGCGGAGGGCGCCGAACTCGGCCCGATGCTCTCGCTGCGCGGCATCGACAACACCGCCTACTACCGCCCGGCCCCGCACCGCCCGCGCGGCTACGCCGACTTCACCGGCTGCGGCAACACCCTGGACACCCGCCGCCCGCAGGTGGTCCGGCTGGTCACCGACTCGCTGCGGTACTGGGTCACCGAGATGGGCGTGGACGGCTTCCGCTTCGACCTCGCCGCCGCCCTCGCCCGCGGCACCGACGGGGTCGACATGGACCACCCCTTCCTCGCCGCCGTCTCCCAGGACCCGCTGCTCAGCCGGGTGAAGCTGATCGCCGAGCCCTGGGACGTCGGCCCGGGCGGCTACCAGGTCGGCGGCTTCCCCCCGCTGTGGGCCGAGTGGAACGACAAGTACCGGGACACCGTGCGGGACTTCTGGCGCGGCGCCCGCCCGGACGTGCGCGAGCTGGGCTACCGGCTGTCCGGCTCCTCCGACCTCTACCAGCGCGGCGGCCGCCGCCCGTACGCCTCCGTCAACTACGTGACCGCGCACGACGGTTTCACGCTGCGCGACCTGGTCAGCTACGACCGCAAGCACAACGAGGCCAACGGCGAGGCCAACCGGGACGGCACCGACGACAACCGGTCCTGGAACCACGGCGTCGAGGGCGAGACCACCGACCCGGAGGTGAACGCCCTGCGGCTGCGCCAACTGCGCAACCTGCTGGCCACGCTGCTGCTCTCCACCGGCGTCCCCATGCTCACCGCCGGGGACGAGCTGGGCCGCACCCAGGGCGGCAACAACAACGCCTACTGCCAGGACAACGAGCTCGGCTGGCTGGACTGGTCGCTCCTGGCGGATCCCCGCTGGCGCGGGCTGTGCGAGCTGACCGCCCGGCTGATCCGGCTGCGCCGGGCCCACCCGGTGCTGCGGCAGCGGGCGTTCTTCTCCGGCCGGGCCGCCGCTCCGGGCGGCCAGCCGGACCTCGCCTGGTTCACGCCGCTGGGCAAGGAGATGACCGAGGCCGACTGGTTCGCCCCGACCGCCTGCCTGGGCATGCTGCTGTCCGGCACCGCGATGTCCGAACGGGACGAGGCCGGGCGGCCGACGCTGGACGACAGCTTCCTGCTGCTGCTCAACGCCGGCCACGAACCGGTGCTGTTCAGCCTCCCCGGCGAGCCCTGGGCCGCGCCGGAGGAGGCGTACGAGACGGTGGTCGACACCGCCGTCGAGGGCGGCGGCGAGCCCCGTCCGCAGGGCGCGACGCTGCTGGCCGGGCGCTCGCTGCGGCTGCTGCGCGCGCCCGCCGCCACGGCCTGAGCGGCGTCGGCCGCGCCTGCGGCGCACTCCGGCCCGTGCGGCCGGCCCCACGCGCCCCGCCGTTCACCCGCGCCCCACCCGTACGGGTGGCCGGTTCTCGCCGAAGGGTTCTGTCAGGGGTGAAAAACCTGATGAGAAATGACGCGACCTCGTCCTACCCTCACGACGATGGCCGAGAACCGACAAGACGACGACACCGCGACCGGGCACCGCTCCACGGTCCGCTCCCTCCTGCGCCTGTGGCCCTACGCCCGAGCCGTCCGCCGCCGGTTGGCCACCTCGGTGGCCGCCGCCCTGGTCGCCATGCTGAGCGTCCTCGGCGTCCCGCTGGTCCTCGGCCGGATCGTCGACGGCCCGCTCGCCGAACACGACCTGAGCGGACTCTGGCCGCTGATCGGCCTGCTGCTGGTCCTCGGGCTGGTCGAGGCCGCGCTGTTCTACACCCGCCGGGTGGTCCTGGCCCGCCCGCTGGCCGGGCTGGAGACGGCCATGCGCGGCGACCTCTTCGCCAAGCTCCAGCGGCTGCCGATCTCCTTCCACGAGCGCTGGGGATCCGGCCAGTTGCTCTCCCGGGCCACCGCCGACATGTACACCATGCGGCTGTTTCTGGCCTTCCCGCTGGTCTTCCTGGTCGTCAACTCGGTGATGTTCCTCGCCGGCACGGCGGTGATGTTCACCCAGGACTGGCGGCTCGCCCTGATCATCCTGCTGCCCGCCGTCCCGCTGTTCGTGCTCACCCGGCGGTTCGAGGCGGGCTACTCCGGCGCCTCCCGCCGCGCCCAGGACCAGAACGGCGACCTCGCCACCGTCATCGAGGAGTCCGTCCTCGGCATCCGCATCCTCAAGGCCTTCGGCCGCCACCGCTCGATGGCCGAGCGCTTCCGCGCCCAGGCCCACGACCTGCGCCGCACCGAACTGCGCAAGGCCGGGCTGCTCGCCAACCTCTGGGCGGTCATCGTCGGCCTGCCCGAGATCGCCCTCGGCTGCGCCCTCGCCGCCGGCGCCTACCTGGTCGCCCACGACGAGCTGAGCGCCGGCACCCTGGTCGCCTTCCTCTCCACCGCGCTGGCGCTGCGCTGGCCGGTCGAGTCCCTGGGCTGGCTGCTCGCCTACGCCAACGAGGCCGCCACCGCCACCGACCGCTTCTTCGAGGTGCTGGACGAGCCCGAGACCGCCGACCCGGGCACCGCCGACGGCCTCGGCGCCACCCCCGACGGCATCCGCTTCACCGGCGTCCGCTTCCGCTACCCCGACGCTCCCGCCGACACCCCCGACCTGCTGGCCGGCATCGACCTGCACATCCGCAGCGGCGAGACGATGGCCCTGGTCGGCGCCACCGGCAGCGGCAAGACCACGCTCACCGCGCTGCTCCCCCGCCTGTACGAGGCCACCGCCGGCACCATCACCCTGGACGGCCGGGACATCCGCGACCTCCCCCGGGAGCGGCTGCGCGAGCTGGTCGCGGTCGCCTTCGAGGAGCCCACCCTGTTCTCCGCCACCGTCCGGGAGAACGTCCTGATGGGCGCCCCGGGCGCGAACGACCAGCAGCTGCGCGCCGCCCTGGCCACCGCCCAGGCCTCCTTCGTGGACAAGCTCCCGGACGGCGTGGACACCGAGGTCGGCGAGCAGGGCCTGAGCCTGTCCGGCGGCCAGCGCCAGCGCCTCGCCCTGGCCCGTGCGGTGGTCGGCGACCCGGCCTTCCTGGTGCTGGACGACCCGCTCTCCGCCCTCGACGTGCACACCGAGGCCCTGGTCGAACGGGCGCTGCGCCAGGTCCTCGGCGCCACCACCGCCCTGGTGGTCGCCCACCGCCCGAGCACCGTGCTGCTCGCCGACCGGGTCGCGGTGCTCTCCGACGGCCGGATCGAGGCCGTCGGCACCCACCAGGACCTGCTGCGCGACTGCGCGCACTACCGCGAACTGATGTCGGGCGAGTCCGCCCCGATGCCCGAGGCCGTCCTGGTCTCCGAGGGGGGCACCACCCGATGACCACCACCATCTCGCCCGTCGGCCCCGCCGAACGGGAGACCGCCGAGCCGGTCGAGGAACAGCTGCCGCCGCCCCCGGCCGACGAGGAGGACATCCCCGTCCCGCCCGGCGCGCCCCGGGCGCTGCTGCGCTCGCTGCTCGGCCCGCACCGGGCCCGGATCGCCGTCGCGATGCTGGTGATCCTCATCCAGCAGGCGGCCCTGCAGTCCGGCCCGCTGCTGGTCGCCATCGCGATGGACCGCGGCATCCCAGCACTGCGCGAGAGCGACAGCGGCCCGCTGATCGCGGTGGTCTGCGCCTACCTGGGCTGCGCGCTGCTCAGCCTGCTGCTGCAGTGGGCGTTCATCAAGATCAGCGCCCGGGTCAACCAGGACATCCTGCTGGAGCTGCGCGGCCGGATCTTCCGGCACGCCCAGCGGCTGAGCCTGGACTTCCACGAGCGCTACACCTCGGGCCGGATCATCTCCCGCGCCACCAGCGACGTGGACGCGCTGCGCGAGCTGCTCTCCGAGGGCCTCCAGGAGCTGCTGACCGTCCTCCTGTCGGTCTGCTACATCTCGGTGCTGCTGCTGGTGCTGGACTGGCGGCTCGGCCTGGTCTCGCTGGCGTCGATCCTGCCGCTGGCGCTGATCGCCCGGTCCTTCCGCAGCCGCTCGCGCCGGGTCTACCGCCGCTCCCGCACCTCGGCCGCCTCACTGATCGTCCGTTTCACCGAGACCATGAACGGCATCCGCCCGGTGCAGGCCTTCCGCCGCGAGAAGGCCAACGACGAGGCCTTCGCCGTGGTCAACCGGCAGTCCGCCACCGCGACGGCGGACGGCCTGCTGGAGATCGCCCGCTACGTCGGCCTCTCCCGCGTCACCGCCAACCTGTGGACCACCGGCGTGGTGCTGCTCGGTGCCTACCTGGTCGCCGACGGCACGGTCGAGCTGGGCGTGCTCACCGCCTTCGTGCTCTACCTGCGCCGGCTCTACGACCCGATCGACCAGTTGGCGATGTTCCTGAACAGCTACCAGTCGGCCGCCGCCGCGCTGGAGAAGATCGCCGGCCTGCTCGCCCACGAGCCGACCGTCGCCGAACCGGCCGCGCCCGCCGAACTGCCGCAGGCCGCCGGCAAGGGGCGCGAGGTCCGCTTCGAGGAGACCCGTTTCGCCTACCGCACCGGCAAGCAGGTGCTGCCGCCGTTCGACCTGGTGATCCCGGCCGGGCAGACGGTGGCGGTGGTCGGCGCGACCGGCGCCGGCAAGTCGACGGTCGCCAAGTTGCTGGCCCGCTTCTACGACCCGACCGACGGCCGGATCCGGCTGGACGGCGTGGACCTGCGCGACCTCGCCACCCCCGAGCTGCGGCGCGGCGTGGTGATGGTGACCCAGGAGTCCTTCCTGTTCTCCGGCACCGTCGCCGAGAACATCGCGATCGGCCGCCCCGGCGCCGGCCGCGAGGAGGTCGAGCAGGCCGCCCGGGACATCGGCGCGTACGAGTTCATCGCCGCGCTCCCGGACGGCTTCGACACCGACGTGCGCAAGCGCGGCGGCCGGATCTCCGCCGGGCAGCGCCAGCTGGTCGCCTTCGCCCGCGCCCTGCTCGCCGACCCGTCGGTGCTGATCCTGGACGAGGCGACCAGCTCGCTGGACGTCCCCGGCGAGCAGGCCGTCCAGCGGGCCATGCGCACGGTGCTGGCCGGCCGGACGGCGGTGATCATCGCGCACCGGCTCTCCACCGTGGAGATCGCCGACCGCGTCCTGGTGATGGAGCAGGGCCGGATCGTCGAGGACGGCTCCCCGCAGGAGCTGATCGACGGATCCGGCCGCTTCGCCGCCCTCCACCAGGCCTGGCGGGACAGCCTGGTCTAGGGCCGGCGCTCCCCCCGGCAGGGCCTCAGCGCAGCACCCCCGCGTCCATCCCCGACGACTCGGCGGGCAGGGCCACCAGCCCCAGCTCCGCCGGGGAGGCCAGCCGGGGGTGGGCCGGCAGCACCCGGACGGTGTAGCCGAACGGGCCGGTCCGGCACAGCTCCAGCGAGCCCTCGTAGCGGGTCCGGCCGTCCAGGTCGGACCCGCCGACCGGCTTGAGGGCGAGCACGCAGCCATCCGAGATGCCGTCCGCCTCGTCCACCCGGCCGGACACCGCCTGCACCTCGACGTCGCCCGGCTCCAGCGCCCCGAGCGTGACCTGCACCCGCAGCGCCAGCGAGCTGCCCAGCTCCTGCGCCTCGTCCGGACAGTCCGCCTCGACGTGCTCGACCCGGACGGCCTGCCAGGCCTCCCGGACCTTCGCCTTCCAGGCCGCCAGCTCCAGGGCACCGTGGTGCTCCGCCGCCGCCAGCTCCCGCTGGGCCAGCGCCGCCGGGGTGTACAGCCGTTCGACGTACTCGCGGACCATCCGCCCGGCCAGCACCTTGGGGCCGAGGGTGACCAGGGTGTGCCGGACCATGGCGATCCAGCGGTGCGGCAGCCCGTCCGTGCCCCGGTCGTAGAACCGGCCGGCGACCTGGTCCTCGATCAGGTCGTACAGCGCGGCGGCCTCGATGTCGTCGCGGCGCTCGGCCTCGCTGCTCTCCGGGTCGAGCACGCCGCCGGTCTCGTCGGCGGTGGGGATCGCCCAGCCGTTCTGGCCGTCGTGCCACTCGTCCCACCAGCCGTCCAGGACGGACAGGTTGAGGCAGCCGTTGAGCGCGGCCTTCATCCCGGAGGTGCCGCAGGCCTCCAGCGGGCGCAGCGGGTTGTTCAGCCAGACGTCGCAGCCCGGGTAGAGGTGCCGGGCCATCGCCATGTCGTAGTCCGGCAGGAAGACGATCCGGTGCCGGACGGCCGGGTCGTCGGCGAAGGCGACCATCTGCTGGATCAGCCGCTTGCCGCCGTCGTCGGCCGGGTGGGCCTTGCCGGCGACCACGATCTGCACCGGCCGGACGGGGTGCAGCAGCAGGGCGCGCAGCCGGTCCGGGTCGCGCAGCATCAGGGTGAGCCGCTTGTACGAGGGCACCCGGCGGGCGAAGCCGATGGTGAGCACGTCGGGGTCGAGCACCGAGGAGACCCAGCCGAGTTCGGCCTCGCCGGCGCCGCGCTGGCGCCAGGAGTCGCGCAGCCGGCGGCGGGCCTCGTCGACCAGCTGGGCGCGCAGGCTGCGGCGCAGGTCCCAGATCTCGGTGTTGCCGATCCGCTCCAGGCCGGTCCAGCGCTTGGCGTCGCCGGTGGTCATGGCGTCCTCGGCGCGGTCGGCGCCGATCTCGGCGGCGCCGAGCCGCACGACCGCCGGGTCGATCCAGGTGGCGGCGTGGACGCCGTTGGTGACGGAGGTGATCGGCACCTCGGTGGCGTCGAAGCCGGGCCAGAGGCCGTTGAACATGGAGCGGCTGACCTCGCCGTGCAGGGTGGAGACCCCGTTGGCGCGCTGGGCGAGCCGCAGGCCCATGGCGGCCATGTTGAAGAGCTTCGGGTCCCCGCCGGGCCAGGTCTCGGCACCGAGCGCGAGCACCGGCTCGACCGGGACGCCCGGCAGCGCGGCGTCGCCGCTGAAGTGGCGGGCGACCAGCTCGCGGTCGAAGCGGTCGATGCCGGCCGGGACGGGTGTGTGGGTGGTGAACAGGGTGCCGGCCCGGACGGACTCCAGGGCGGCGGCGAAGTCCAGGCCGACGCTGTCGGGGCCGGGTGAGCCGGTGGAGACCAGCTCGCGGATCCGTTCGACGCCGAGGAAGCCCGCGTGGCCCTCGTTGGTGTGGAACACCTCGGGGGCGGGGTGCCCGGTGAGCCGGCAGTAGGCGCGGACGGCGCGGACGCCGCCGATGCCGAGCAGCATCTCCTGGAGCAGCCGGTGCTCGCTGCCGCCGCCGTAGAGCCGGTCGGTGACGTCGCGCTCGGCGGGCGAGTTGGCCTCGATGTCGGAGTCGAGGAGCAGCAGCGGGACCCGTCCGACCTGGGCCTTCCAGATGTGCGCGGCCAGGGTGCGGCCGCCGGGCAGCGCGAGGTCGACCCGGCCGGGGGTGCCGTCGTCCTCCCGGAGCAGGCTGACCGCGAGTTCGTCCGGGTCGAGCAGCGGGTAGCGCTCCTGCTGCCAGCCGTCCCGGTTGAGGGACTGCCGGAAGTAGCCGTGCCGGTAGAACAGGCCGACGCCGATGATCGGGACGCCGAGGTCGCTGGCGGCCTTGAGGTGGTCGCCGGCCAGGATGCCGAGCCCGCCGGAGTACTGGGGCAGCGCGGCGGCGATGCCGTACTCGGGGGAGAAGTAGGCGATGGCGGCGGGCGGCGGGGTGGCGCCGGCCTCCTGCTGGGCCTGGTACCAGCGCGGGCCGCTGAGGTACTCGCGCAGGTCGTCGGCGAGGTCGCCGAGTCTGCGCAGGAACCGCCGGTCGGCGGCGAGGGCGGCGAGCCGGGCGGCCGGGACCTCCCCGAGCAGCCGCACCGGGTCCTCGCCGGTCGCGGCCCAGACCTCCGGGTCCACGGACCGGAAGAGGTCCCTGGTCTCGGGGTGCCAGGACCAGCGCAGGTTGAGGGCCAGCTCGTGCAGCGGCTGGAGTTGTTCGGGCAGGACGGTGCGGACGGTGAATCTGCGGATTGCCTTCACGGCGTGAAGCGTAGCCGCGATGTCCGTCATGACAGTGCGTCAAGTGGGCTATTGGGCATCCGTTCGGCCTATTGATGAGATCGCATTCGGCGCATTGGTCTGCACGGGGGGCGCGCGCGGCGCACATTTCCGGGGTCCTGCGCTACCAATGCACGAACACTGCGGAACAGGTCCATTTCCGATGGCTCATCCGCTCAGGACAAAGCCCGAAACTACTGTCGTACCGCTGCAAAAGTCTTGTCCCCGGTGCGAGGATGACTCAAGGTCGTTGATGCTGCGGGGAGTGCGGCGGCGGGTGGCGTCCGCCTTGAAGCAGCACGTCCGAATCCTTTTCGCGTTGATCGTTCCCCTTCTTCTTAGCCCATTCGGCGCTCACCTCGCACCGACGCGTGTCCTCGTACTCGGCCTGCTCGTTCACGGGTCGACCGGGTCGCCCAGGGGCGTGCCCCTGGAGGCGCGCGCCGGGACGCGCGCGGCTCCAGGGCCCCCCGTCGAGGGCTCGGCGGGCGCCGGGCAGGTTGCCGGGGACGGCGGCGCGGGCAGGCTTCCGGTCGCACGTCCTCCCCACCCAGCAGTCCTCCCGGTACTCCCCTGGCCCATTCCCCGGCCCGCGGGAGCTGCCGCCGATCTCGGGCAGGAGTTTGACATGCACGGCGACACGCGGGACCAGTCCACACCGGTGGCCGACAGCCACGACGCAGCGGTCGCGGAATCCGCCGGACGGATGGATTCTGACACTCGGACGGATCCGGCGATGCCGGCGCCGCGGGCCGCCGGGGCGGTCCGCACCGAGCCGGCCGAAGCGGCCCGACAACCCGGGGCCGAGGAGGGCCGGACCGCGGCACCGCGCAGGCGCACCACCACCACGCGCCGCGCCGCAGCCACCGCGAAGGCCACCGCCGACGCCGCCGGGACCGCCGGGACCACCGCCGAGGGCGACTCCGGCGCCGCGCCGCGCAAGGCCTCCGCCCGCAAGCCCGCCGCCCGCAAGACGACAGAGAGCGACACCGTGATCGGCCGCATCCCCGTCCTGGACGTCAGCCCCCTCGTCGACTCCGGCCGCCGCCCGGCCAAGGCCGTCGTCGGCGAGACCTTCCTGGTCACCGCGACCGTGTTCCGCGAGGGCCACGACGCCGTCAACGCCAACGTGGTGCTGCGCGACCCGCGCGGCCGCGGCGGCCCGTGGACGCCGATGCGCGAGCTGGCCGAGGGCACCGACCGCTGGGGCGCGCACGTCACCCCGACCGCGCCCGGCCGCTGGTCGTACCTGGTCGAGGCGTGGAGCGACCCGGTCGCCACCTGGCGCCGGACCGCCGCCGTGAAGCTGCCCGCCGGGATCGACACCGCGCTGGTCCTGGAGGACGGCGCCCGGCTGCTGGAGCAGGCCGCGGTCGGCGTGCCGAAGAAGGAGGGCCGCGCGCACGTGCTGGCGGCCGCCGACGCGCTGCGCGACCCCGGCCTGCCGCCGCTGTCCCGGCTGGCCGCCGCGCTCGCCCCCGAGGTGCTGGACCTGCTGGCCCGGTACCCGCTGCGCGAACTGCTCAGCGCCTCCCGCCCGCTGCCGCTCCAGGTGGACCGCGAGCGCGCGCTGTACGGCTCCTGGTACGAGTTCTTCCCCCGCTCGGAGGGCGCGGTGGTGGATCCGAGCGGCGTCGAGCCACCGCGTTCGGGCACCCTGCGCACCGCCGCCGAGCGGCTGCCGGCCGTCGCCGCGATGGGCTTCGACGTGGTCTACCTGCCGCCGGTGCACCCGATCGGGCGAGCCTTCCGCAAGGGGCCGGACAACGCCCTGACGGCCGGTCCGCACGACGTCGGCTCGCCCTGGGCGATCGGCTCCCCCGAGGGCGGCCACGACGCCGTCCACCCCGACCTCGGCACGATCGAGGACTTCGACCACTTCGTCGCCGAGGCCGAGGCCCTGCGCCTGGAGGTGGCGCTGGACTTCGCCCTCCAGTGCTCCCCCGACCACCCGTGGGTGAACAAGCACCCGGAATGGTTCAGCCACCGCGCGGACGGCACCATCGCGTACGCCGAGAACCCGCCGAAGAAGTACCAGGACATCTATCCGATCAACTTCGACCAGGACATGGAAGGAATCGTCAAGGAAACCATCCGGATCCTCCGGTTCTGGATGTCCCACGGCGTTCGGATCTTCCGGGTCGACAACCCGCACACCAAACCGGTGGCGTTCTGGGAGAAGGTGCTCGCCGACATCGCCCGCACCGACCCGGACGTCGTGTTCCTGGCGGAGGCCTTCACCCGGCCCGCGATGATGCACACCCTGGGGAAGATCGGTTTCCACCAGTCGTACACGTACTTCACCTGGCGCACCACCAAGCCGGAACTCACCGAGTACCTCACCGAACTCACCGGTGACGCCGCCGCCTACATGCGGCCCAACTTCTTCGCCAACACCCCGGACATCCTGCACGGCTACCTCCAGCACGGCGGCCGCGCCGCGTTCGCGATCCGCGCCGTGCTCGCCGCCACCCTCGCCCCCAGCTACGGCGTCTACGCCGGCTTCGAGCTGTACGAGGACGAGCCGGCCCACCCCGGCTCCGAGGAGTACCTGCACTCGGAGAAGTACGAGCTGCGCCCGCGCGACTGGACCCGCACCGACTCCCTCGCCCCGCTGCTCACCGTGCTGAACCGGCTGCGCCGGCGCCACCCCGCCCTCCAGCAGTTGCGCAACCTGCGCTTCCACCCCACCGACAACGACCAGGTGCTCGCCTACTCCAAGACCGCGACCACCCCCGAGGGCCTCACCGACCAGGTCGTCACCGTGGTCAACCTCGACCCGCACCACGTCCAGGAGGCCACCGTCACCCTCGACGGCGACGGCCCGTACGCGGTGCACGACGAGCTCACCGGCGCCGTCTACACCTGGGGCCGGCACAACTACGTCCGGCTCGATCCCTCAGCCGAGCCGGCTCACCTCCTCACGGTTCGGAGGAACCCAGCGTGACTGTGAACGAGCCCGTCCCCGACACCTTCCCGGAGACCTCGAAGAAGAACCTGGACCCGGAGTGGTTCAAGCGTGCGGTCTTCTACGAGGTGCTGGTGCGGTCCTTCCAGGACAGCAACGGCGACGGGGTCGGGGACCTGAAGGGGCTCACCACCAAACTCGACTACCTGCAGTGGCTCGGGGTCGACTGCCTCTGGCTCCCGCCGTTCTTCGCCTCGCCGCTGCGCGACGGCGGGTACGACGTGGCCGACTACAAGTCGGTGCTGCCGGAGTTCGGCGACCTCGCCGACTTCATGGAGTTCGTCGACGCCGCGCACGCCCGCGGCATGCGCGTGATCATCGACTTCGTCATGAACCACACCAGCGACCAGCACCCGTGGTTCCAGGCCTCCCGGACGGACCCGGACGGCCCGTACGGCGACTTCTACATGTGGGCCGACGACGACAAGCAGTACCCGGACGCCCGGATCATCTTCGTCGACACCGAGACCTCCAACTGGACCTACGACCCGGTCCGCAAGCAGTACTTCTGGCACCGGTTCTTCTCCCACCAGCCGGACCTCAACTACGACAACCCCCGCGTCCAGCAGGAGATGATCGCCGGACTGCGGTTCTGGCTCGACCTCGGCATCGACGGCTTCCGGCTGGACGCGGTGCCGTACCTGTTCGCCAGCGAGGGCACCAACTGCGAGAACCTGCCGGAGACCCACGAGTTCCTCCAGCGGGTCCGCAAGGAGATCGACGCCGACTACCCCGACACCGTCCTGCTGGCCGAGGCCAACCAGTGGCCCGAGGACGTCGTCGACTACTTCGGCGACTTCACCGCGGGCGGCGACGAGTGCCACATGGCGTTCCACTTCCCGGTGATGCCCCGGATCTTCATGGCCGTGCGGCGGGAGTCCCGCTACCCGGTGTCGGAGATCCTCAGCAAGACCCCGCAGATCCCCGGCGGCTGCCAGTGGGGCATCTTCCTGCGCAACCACGACGAGCTGACCCTGGAGATGGTCACCGACGAGGAGCGCGACTACATGTACGCGGAGTACGCCAAGGACCCCCGGATGCGCGCCAACGTGGGCATCCGCCGCCGGCTCGCCCCGCTGCTGGAGAACGACCGCAACCAGATCGAGCTCTTCACCGCCCTGCTGTTCTCGCTGCCCGGCTCGCCGGTCCTCTACTACGGGGACGAGATCGGCATGGGCGACAACATCTGGCTGGGCGACCGGGACGGCGTGCGCACGCCGATGCAGTGGACCCCGGACCGCAACGCGGGTTTCTCCTCCGCCGACCCGGGCAGGCTCAGTCTGCCGCCCATCATGGACCCGGTGTACGGCTACCAGGTGACCAACGTCGAGGCACAGCAGAGCAGTTCGAGTTCGCTGCTGCACTGGACGCGTCGCATGATCGAGATCCGCAAGCTCAATCCGGCGTTCGGCCTCGGTACGTACACCGAACTGCCCTCCAGCAACCCCGCCGTGCTGGCCTTCGTGCGCGAACACGAGGGGGACCTGGTCATGTGCGTGAACAACTTCTCGCGGTTCGCGCAGCCGACCGAGCTGGATCTGCGGCAGTACGGCGGACGGTACCCGGTCGAGCTGATCGGCGGGGTGCGCTTCCCCTCCATCGGCGAGTGGCCCTACCTGCTCACGCTGGCCGGCCACGGCTTCTACTGGTTCCAGCTCCGGCAGCCGCCGCGGCTGAGCGGGACCAGGCGCTCGAAGTAACGATCCGCCACACCCTGCCCCACAGCACCACCAGACCCTCCGGGGGCGCGAGTTGAACCCCTGCGCCCCCGGAGTTCTCTGCACCGCCGCGTACGGAGAACAGCCCAACGGCCACCCACACGAAGGCGTGACACCTGAGCCCCGCTCGCGTGCCGCCGCCGCCGCGCCGCCGAAATCCGGAAGACTGACGGACCCGGCCAGACCCGTCGGGCAGTCCGCCCGCTTCCGGGGAAAGGGAGTCATGTCCGAAACCTCCCGTTCTCAAGCCCATGTGCAGCAGGACGCCCCCGCCGACACCGCCGCGCCGGCGGGCGCGCGGAGCACCGGGGCCCGGAGAACCGCCCTGGGGGTCAGCGAACTCGTCCAGGCCGCGCTGCCGCTGATCGCCGAGTGGCTCCCCACCCAGCGGTGGTACGCCGGAAAGGGACGGCCCATCACCGGCCTCACCCCGATGGTCGGAACCCCGCTCCAGGTCGGCGACCCCGCCCTGCTGCACCTGCTGCTGCGGGTCGAGCACGCCACCACGGCCGGCGCCCCGCACGGCGACATCTACCAACTCCTGCTCGGCATCCGCTCGGAGGGGCCCGCGGACATCGAGCCCAGCGCCGTGCTCGGCCGGCTCAGCCAGGGCCCGTACGACGGCGCGGCGCTCTACGACGCCGTCCACGACCCCGAACTCACCGGGCGGCTGCTGGAACACCTCGCCACCGGCGACCGGTTCGGCTCGCTGTCCTTCCGCCGGACCCCCGGCTCCGGGCTCCCCGCCAACCTCCCAGGCCGCGCCTCCACCGCCGAGCAGTCCAACAGCTCGGTCATCTACGGCACCTCGTACATCCTCAAGCTGTTCCGCCGCATCCACCCCGGCACCAACCCCGACCTCGAACTCTCCCTCGCCCTCTCCCGGGCCGGCTCCACCCGGATCCCCCGGGTCGCCGCCTGGTTCGAGAGCCGGCTGGAACGCGCCGAACCCGCCACCCTCGGGCTGCTCCAGCGCTACCTGCCGGACGCCGAGGACGGCTGGGAGCTCGCCCTCGACCAGGTCGGCCGGCTCAAGGGCGACCCCTCCCCCGGCAACTTCGCCATCGAGGCCCACCGGCTCGGCCGGGCCACCGCCGAAGTCCACCGGGTCCTGGCCCGCTCGATGCCGGTCGCCCGGCTCGACCGCGCCCAGACCAGCCGGCTCGCCACCACCATGGCCGACCGGCTGGACAGCGCCGTCGCCGCCGTCCCCGGCCTGCTGCGCTACCGGGCCGCACTGCGCACCGCCTTCCAGCAACTCGCCGACGCCCACCCCGACGGCCTGCCCGTCCAGCGCATCCACGGCGACCTGCACCTCGGACAGGCCATGCGCACCCCGCACGGCTGGGTGCTGCTGGACTTCGAGGGCGAACCCGCCAAGTCCGTCAACGAACGCCGCGAACCCCAGCCCGCGCTGCGCGACGTCGCCGCCATGCTCCGCTCCTTCGACTACGCGGCCGCCCACCTGCTGGCCGGCGGCCCGGTCGATCCGGAACTCGCCCACCTCGCCGCCGCCTGGGCCCAGCGCAACCGCACCGCCTTCTGCGCCGGCTACACCGCCGGCGGCGGCGCCGACCCGGCGGCCTCACCGGAGCTGATGCGGGCCCTGGAGATCGACAAGGCGGTGTACGAGGTCGTGTACGAGGCCCGGCACCGGCCGAGCTGGCTGCCGATCCCGCTCGCCGCGATCAACCGGCTCGCCCTCACCGTCTGACCGCTCCGGCCCGCCCGCACCCCCTGCCCTGCCCGCCCCCTGCCCCACCCGCACCCCCGGTTCCGCCGCCCTGGAGTTAGCCCACCCCCCGTCGCAGGAGGACCCAGCCGTGACGCCGCTCGACCCGCCCGGCCGCACCACCCGCCCCGTCCCGGCCACCTTCCTGGCCGGCCCGGACTCGCCCCGGCCCGAGCCCGTCCCGGCCGAGGAGTCCGCGCCGGCCGGCGAACCCGCCCCAACGGAGGAGTCCGTACCAGTCGCGGCGTCCGCACCGGTCACGGCTCCGCCCACGGCCTCGCTGCGCCTGCCCGAGGCGCCGCTGCCGCCGTCCGAGGTGGACCGACTGGTCGGCGGGCAGCACCACGACCCGCACGCCCTGCTCGGCGCGCACCCGGTGCACGGCGGCACCGCGATCCGGGTGCTGCGCCCGTTCGCCGAGCGGGTGGTCGTCGAGACCACCCAGGGCCCGGCCGAACTCACCCATCAGCAGGGCGGGTTGTTCACGGGGCTGGTGGCCGGCGCCGACGCCGTGGACTACCGGCTGCTGGTGACCTACCCCGGCGGCGAGCCGCTGGCCCAGCACGACGGCTACCGCACCCCGCCCACCCTCGGCGAACTCGACCTGCACCTGATCTCCGAAGGCCGGCACGAGCAGCTGTGGCAGGCCCTCGGCTCGCACGTGCGCACCGTCGACGGCGTCGCCGGCACCGCCTTCGCGGTCTGGGCGCCGAACGCCGTCGGCGTCCGGCTGATCGGCGACTTCAACCACTGGGACGGCACCGGGCACCCGATGCGCTCGCTCGGCTCGTCCGGCATCTGGGAGCTCTTCGTCCCGGGCCTCGCCGAGGGCGCCGCGTACAAGTACGAGGTCCACACCCGGCAGGGCTGGGTGCTCGACAAGGCCGACCCGCTCGCCCGGGCCGCCCAGTGCCCGCCCGCCACCGCCTCGGTGGTCACCTCCTCCGACTACCGCTGGCAGGACGGCGAGTGGATGGCCCGCCGGGCCCGCGCCGCGCACCACCGGGCGCCGATGTCCGTCTACGAGCTGCACCTGGCCTCCTGGCGGCCCGACCTCACCAGCTACCGCGCCATCGCCGAGGAACTGCCGCTCTACCTCAAGGAGTTGAACTTCACCCACGTGGAGTTCATGCCGGTCATGGAGCACCCCTTCGGCGGCTCCTGGGGCTACCAGGTGTCCGGCTACTACGCCCCCACCGCCCGGCTCGGCAGCCCCGACGACTTCCGCCACCTGGTCGACACCCTGCACCGGCACGGCATCGGCGTGATCGTCGACTGGGTGCCCGCCCACTTCCCCAAGGACGCCTTCGCGCTCGCCCGCTTCGACGGCGAGCCGCTGTACGAGCCGGCCGACCCGCTGCGCGCCGAGCACCCCGACTGGGGAACCCTGGAGTTCGACTACGGCCGCACGGAGGTGCGCAACTTCCTCGTCGCCAACGCGGTCTACTGGTGCGAGGAGTTCCACATCGACGGCCTGCGGGTGGACGCCGTCGCCTCGATGCTCTACCTCGACTACTCCCGCGAGGGCGGCGCCTGGACGCCCAACCAGCACGGCGGCCGGGAGAACCCGGACGCGGCCGCGTTCCTCCAGGAGATGAACGCCACCGTCTACCGGCGCTGCCCCGGCGTGGTCACCATCGCCGAGGAGTCCACCGCCTGGGACGGCGTCACCCGCCCGACCGACGCCGGCGGCCTCGGCTTCGGGCTCAAGTGGAACATGGGCTGGATGCACGACTCGCTGGTCTACATGTCCAAGGAGCCGGTGCACCGCAAGTTCCACCACAACGAGATCACCTTCTCGATGGTGTACGCCTACTCGGAGAACTACGTCCTGCCGATCTCGCACGACGAGGTGGTGCACGGCAAGCAGGCGCTGGTCTCCAAGATGCCCGGCGACTGGTGGCAGCAGCGCGCCAACCACCGCGCCTACCTGGGCTTCATGTGGTCCCACCCGGGCAAGCAACTGCTCTTCATGGGACAGGAGTTCGCCCAGGGAGCGGAATGGGACCACGAGCAGGGCCCGCAGTGGTGGGTGCTCGACGAGCAGTGGCCCGCCCACCAGGACCACCGCGGCGTCCGCCGGCTGGTCCGCGACCTCAACCGGCACTACCTGGACACCCCCGCCCTCTGGGAACGGGACACCACCCCGGACGGCTTCCGCTGGCTCGACGGCGGCGCCGCCGAGGACAACCTGCTCTCCTTCGTCCGGTACGCGGCCGACGGCTCGCCGCTGGTCGCGGTCTGCAACTTCTCCCCCGTCGTCCGGCACGGCCACCGGGTCGGCCTGCCCGACCTGGACGGCCGCGACCAGCTGTGGGAGGAACTGCTCAACACCGACGCCGAGGCCTACGGCGGCGGCGGCATCGGCAACTCCCACCCGGTCAAGGCCGAACCGACCCCCTGGCACGACCAGCCCCGCTCCGCCGAACTGGTCCTCCCCCCGCTCGCCACCCTCTGGCTCCGCCCGGCCCGCTGAGGGCCTGAGCACCTGAGTGTCTGAGCGCCTGCCCGGCCGGGCAGGCGCTCAGCTCGGCGCCGACACCGGGAAGCCGAGGTCCTCCGCGGCCCTGCCCAGCTCGCGGTCGTAGGTGATGAACTCGGTCAGCTCCGTGCGGAACGGGTCCGCGCCGGCCAGGTGCAACGCGCCCAGCGAGCCGAGGCGCGGAGTGCGGTAGGAGAGCGCCCGGGCGAGCACCGCGCTGCTGAGGTCGACCTGGTGGCTGCCCCGGAGCGCCTGGTCCACGTAGTAGGGGACCTGCTGGTGGGCCAGGCCCGCGCGGAGCAGGGTGCGGGTGATCTCCAGCCGGGCCAGCGCGCTGGTGATCAGCTCGGTCCCGGCGGGCAGCGCCTGCCGCCACGCCCGCAGTGCGGCCGTCTCCGGCTCCGGCTTGATGAACTTCAGCAGCGCGCAGGAGTCGAGGTAGATCAACGGTTCCGCTCCCGTTCGCGGTCTTCCACCAGGAGGTCCGAGAGGCTGCCGATCTCCGGCAACAGGTCGAGGGCCAGCTCGGGCATGCCCTCCTCGGCGGGCGGGGTGACCTCGCCGGCCGCGACCATGCGTTCGAGGACCGTCGCCGGGGGCTCCTCCGGCACGAGTCTCAGCACGGGCCGCCCGCGGTCGGTGACGACGATCGTCGCGCCGGCCCGGACCCGCGCGACCGCCTTGGACGGGTTCTGGTTCAGCTCACGCAGTCCCATGGTCTCCATGCCCTCCAATGTAACTACGTCATGTAGGTACATCAAGGGCGAGCGGCAGCGCAAACCCCACGCCCAGGACGTTCAGCCCTTGCCCCGACTCGGCCGCTCTGCTCGCGGACGCCCGTTCGCGGTGCGAAGGTATGGTCGATATGGCCATATTCCGAGACGACGGGACGGAGACACCCACGTGGCGCGCAGCGTGTACGTGACCGGTATCGACCGGGGGGACGGCCGGCAGGCGGTCGAACTCGGGGTCATGGAACTGCTCACCCGCCAGGTGGACCGGGTCGGGGTGTTCCGGCCGCTGGTGCACGCGCACGCGGGGGCGCCTGCCGGCCACCGGGCCGGGTCCGAGCCGGGCTCGGACCACGTGGTGGAGCTGCTGCGCGGCCGGTACCGGATCGACCTGCCGAGTTCCGAGCTGTACGGGCTCAGCTACGAGGAGGCCGCCGCGCTGCAGGCCGCCCGGGGGCAGGACGAGCTGGTCTCCGCCCTGGTCGACCGCTTCCGCGCGCTGGAGCGGCGCTGCCAGGCGGTGCTGGTGCTCGGCACCGACTTCGCCGACACCAACATCCCGGACGAGCTGGCCTTCAACGCCCGGCTGGCCAACGAGTTCGGCGCCGCCGTGCTGCCGGTCGTCGGCGGGCACGCCGAGGACCCGGAGGCCGTCATCGCCGAGGTCCGCAACGCCCACCGGGCGTTCACCGACCTGGGCTGCGAGACCCTGGCGATGATCGCCAACCGGGTCGCCCCGGGTGCCAAGCAGCGGATCCAGCGCAAGCTCACCGAGAAGCTGCCGATCCCCGCCTACGTCATCCCGGAGGAGCCGGCGCTGGCCGCGCCGACCGTCGCCCAGCTGGTCGAGACGACCGGCGCCGAGGTCCTGCTCGGGGACGCCGCCGGCCTGGCCCGGGACGTCCGCGGCTTCGTCTTCGGCGGCGCCATGCTGCCCACCTTCCTGGACGCCCTGACCGAGGGCGCCCTGGTCGTCACCCCCGGGGACCGCGCCGACCTGGTGATCGGCTCGCTGGCCGCGCACGCCGCCGGCGCCCCGCCGATCGCCGGCGTGCTGCTGACACTCGGCCAGCACCCCGGCCCGAACGTGATGGCGCTGGCCGCCCGGCTCGCCCCCGGCACCCCGGTCGCGGTCGTCCCGGAGGGCAGCTGGCCGACCGCCGCGACCCTCACCCACCTGGAGGGCAAGCTCACCGCGGCCAGTCCGCGGAAGGCCGAGATCGCCCTCGGGCTGTTCGAACTGCACGTCGACACGGCCGAGTTGACCAACCTGATCGAGGTCGGCCGGTCCGAGCGCGTCACCCCGATGATGTTCGAGCACGAGCTGCTGGAACGGGCCCGGGCGAGCCGGCGGCACGTCGTCCTGCCGGAGGGCACCGAGGAACGGGTGCTGCGCGCGGCCGAGATCCTGCTGCGCCGCAACATCTGCGACCTCACCCTGCTCGGCGAGGCCGACGCGGTGCGCCGCAAGGCCGCGAGCCTCGGCATCGACCTCCCGCAGGAGCAGTCGGGCACCGACCGCGCCCAGGTCCGGATCGTCGACCCGACCACCAGCCCGCTGCGCCGCCAGTTCGCCGAGCTGTACGCCCGGCTGCGCGCCCACAAGGGGATGACCGTCGAGCTGGCGCTGGACGTGGTCACCGACGTCTCGTACTTCGGCACCCTGATGGTCCAGGAGGGCATCGCGGACGGCATGGTCTCCGGCGCGGTGCACTCCACCGCCGCGACCATCCGGCCCGCCTTCGAGGTGATCAAGACCTCGCCGGGCGCGGCCATCGTGTCGAGCGTCTTCTTCATGTGCCTGGCCGACAAGGTGCTGGTGTACGGCGACTGCGCGGTCAACCCCGACCCGGACGCCCAGCAGCTGGCCGACATCGCGATCCAGTCCGCCGCCACCGCCGCCCAGTTCGGGGTGGAGCCGCGGGTCGCGATGCTCTCGTACTCGACCGGCACCTCCGGGTCCGGCGCGGACGTCGACAAGGTCCGCAAGGCCACCGAGCTGGTCCGCGAGCTGCGGCCGGACATCCTGGTCGAGGGCCCGATCCAGTACGACGCGGCGGTGGACGCCCACGTCGCGGCCACCAAGCTGCCGGGCTCCGCGGTGGCGGGCCGGGCGACCGTGCTGATCTTCCCGGACCTCAACACCGGCAACAACACCTACAAGGCGGTCCAGCGCTCGGCGGGCGCGGTGGCGGTCGGCCCCGTCCTCCAGGGCCTGCGCAAGCCCGTCAACGACCTCTCGCGCGGCGCGCTGGTCCAGGACATCGTCAACACCGTCGCGATCACCGCCATCCAGGCCCAGGACGAGAAGGAGCCGAAGGCATGAGCGAAGGAACGCGCGTTCTCGTCCTGAACGCCGGCTCCTCGTCGGTGAAGTACCAGCTGATCGACATGCTGGACGGTGCCCGGCTGGCCTCCGGCCTGGTGGAGCGGATCGGCGAGCCCGGCGGGCGGCTGGTGCACACCCCGCACTCGGGCGGGCCGCGCGAGCTGCCGCAGCTCTTCCCGGACCACTCCGCCGCCCTGAAGGCCGTCGCCGAGGAGCTGGCCGCCGACGGCCTCGGGTTGGACTCCCCCGAGCTGGCCGCGATCGGCCACCGGGTGGTGCACGGCGGCAAGCGGTTCACCGAGCCGACCGTGGTCACCGACGACGTGCTCAAGGAGATCCGCCGGCTGATCCCGGTCGCGCCGCTGCACAACCCGGCCAACATCACCGGCATCGAGGTGGCCCGCGCGCTGCGCCCGGACCTCCCCCAGGTGGCCGTCTTCGACACCGCCTTCCACGCCTCGATGCCCGAGTTCTCGGCCCGGTACGCGATCGACAAGGGCGTGGCCGACGAGCACCGGGTGCGCCGCTACGGCTTCCACGGCACCTCGCACCAGTACGTCTCGCGGGCCACCGCCCGGCTGCTCGGCAAGGACCCGGCCGAGGTGAACGTGATCGTGCTGCACCTGGGCAACGGCGCCTCCGCCTCGGCGGTCGCCGGTGGTCGCTGCCTGGACACCTCGATGGGCCTGACCCCGCTGGAGGGCCTGGTCATGGGCACCCGCTCGGGCGACATCGACGCCGGTGTGGTGTTCCACCTGCACCGGGTGGGCGGGCTGTCGATCGACGAGATCGACGATCTGCTCAACCGCCGCAGCGGTCTGCGCGGCCTGTGCGGCGACAACGACATGCGCGAGATCATGCGCCGGGCCGGGGCCGGGGACGCCGACGCGAAGCTCGCCTTCGACGCGTACATCCACCGGCTGCGCAAGTACATCGGCGGCTACTACGCCGTGCTCGGCCGGGTGGACGCGATCGCGTTCACCGCGGGCGTCGGGGAGAACGCGGCGCCGGTGCGCGCGGCGGCCACCGCCGGGCTGGACGAACTGGGCATCGCGGTCGACCCCGAGCTGAACTCGGTGCGCTCCGGCGAGGCCCGGATCATCTCGCCCGCGTACGCCCGGGTGGCGGTCGCCGTGGTGCCCACCGACGAGGAACTGGAGATCGCCCGGCAGGCCTTCGCCCTGGTGCACCGGCGGCCCGGGGAGTGACCGGCCGCCGTCTCGCCCCTCGGAATCCTTCGTCGGCGATTCCTCACGATTCGTGCCGAATGCACCTATAACACGAACGGATAGACTGATCCATATGCGCCGAGCGAAAATTGTCTGCACCCTGGGTCCGGCGACGGACTCCTACGAACAGCTGAAGGCCATCGTCGAGGCGGGCATGAACGTCGCCCGACTGAACATGAGCCACGGCAACCACGCGGACCACGAGGAGCGGTACCGCAAGGTCCGCCAGGTCTCGGAGGACACCGGCAAGGCCATCGGCGTCCTGGCCGACCTCCAGGGTCCCAAGATCCGTCTGGCGACCTTCGCCAACGGCCCGGTGACCGTCGACAACGGCGACGAGTTCACCATCACCACCGAGGACGTCCCCGGTGACCAGCACATCTGCGGCACCACCTACAAGGGCCTGCCCGGCGACGTCAAGCCCGGCGACCCGATCCTGATCAACGACGGCGTCATCGCCCTGGAGGTCGTCAGCGTCGACGGCCCGCGGGTGAAGACCGTGGTGATCGAGGGCGGCGTGCTCTCGAACAACAAGGGCATCAACCTGCCCGGCGCGGCCGTGAACGTGCCCGCCCTGTCCGAGAAGGACAAGGACGACCTGCGCTTCGCGCTGCGCCTGGGCGTCGACATGATCGCCCTGTCCTTCGTCCGCAACGCGGACGACATCAAGGACGTCCACGAGGTCATGGACGAGGTCGGCATCCGCGTGCCGGTCATCGCCAAGATCGAGAAGCCGCAGGCCGTCGAGGCCATGGAGGAGATCGTCCTCGCCTTCGACGCCATCATGGTCGCCCGCGGCGACCTGGCCGTCGAGTACCCGCTGGAGCGGGTGCCGCTGGTCCAGAAGCAGCTGATCACGCTGGCCCGCCGCAACGCCAAGCCCGTCATCGTCGCCACCCAGATGATGGAGTCGATGATCCACGCCTCGCGCCCCACCCGCGCCGAGGTCTCCGACGTCGCCAACGCCATCCTGGACGGCACCGACGCGGTCATGCTGTCCGCCGAGTCGAGCGTCGGCAAGTACCCGATCGAGACCGTCCGCACCATGAGCCGGATCGCCGAGAAGGCCGAGGAGGAGCTGCTGTCCCAGGGCCTCCAGCCGCTCAACCCGGGCCGCAAGCCGCGCACCCAGGGCGGCTCGATCGCCCGCGCCGCGTGCGAGCTGGGCGACTTCCTGAACGGCCAGGCGCTGGTCGCGTTCACCAAGTCCGGTGACACCGCCCGCCGCCTGTCCCGCTACCGTTCGCCGATCCCGGTGGTCGCGTTCACCCCGGACGTCGCCACCCGCAACCAGCTCTCGCTGAGCTGGGGCGTCGAGGCGCACGTCACCGAGCAGGTCGGGTCCACCGACGAGATGGTCGCCCAGGTCGACCGGGAGCTGCTGCGCATGGGCAAGCTCGCCGAGGGCGCGACCGTGATCGTCACCGCCGGCTCGCCCCCCGGCATCCCCGGCAACACCAACATGGTCCAGGTGCACCACCTGGGCACCCGGGGCGAGTAACACCCCGTGGTTCCGACGCCCGTGGGGCGGTCCTCCGGTGGAGGGCCGCCCCACGGGCGTTCGCGCGACGTCGCCGCCGTGGCGCGGCTGCCGGTCGCCTATTTGTCGCTGTAGGGCGCGTCGTCGTTGAACAGGCGCATGCCGGGGATGGTCAGCGTGCCGCCGAACTGGCCGGCCTGCTTGGCGGTGACCCCGGTCAGCTCCAGGTCCAGCGGGATCGGGATCGAGCCGATCAGGTCGTACAGCCAGCGAGGCAGGGTGTCCGGGGTGAGGGTGATCTCGCCCAGGTCGATCGGGATCGGCAGGCCGAGCACCTTGGAGAGGTGGCCGGACAGCCGCTCCACGTACATCGTGACCGGGCCCTTGCGCATGGTCGAGGTCGAGCCGGGGGCGCCCTTCACGTGGAAGGTCTTGCCGTTGCCCTGCAACGTCGACATGTCGAGGTTGTCGATGTCGACGCTGTCCACCACGAACTTCAGCACCCGCTTGGTGCCGGTCGGGGTCCGCACGTCGTAGACGCCGTGGAAGGCCGCGCCGTGCAGCGCCAGCCGGCTGGTCGCCAGCGTCCAGTTCTGCTGCGGGACGACGTCCCCGGTGGCGGGCGCGCCGGCGGTCAGGCCGCTGGTGTCCACCGCGCAGTTGGGGTTGGCCGTCGGCGAGGACGACGGGGTGTCGGCGGCGGCCCCGGACGGGGTGGCGGGGGCCGTCCTCGGGCTCGCCTTGCCGCTCGGCTTCCCCGTCGTGCCGCCGGCCGGGCCACCGGCGGCGGAGGCCGTCGCGGCGGGCGAGGCCTGGTCGCCCGCCGGGGCCTGCTCGCCGCTGCCGGCGGCGGGCGGCGGGGTGTCGGGCCGCGCGTCGGCCGGGGCCCCGGTCGTCGGGGCCTGCGGCTGGGCCGGCGTCCCGGCGCGCGGGGCCGGGACGGCCGGTGCGGGGGCCTGGGTGGTGGCCGGCGCGGAGGTGCCGGTCGACTTGGCGCTCGGCGTCGGGCTCGGTGAACCACCCGGGTCCAGCAGGTGGTTGACGCCGCCCAGGACGTCGTCGATCAGCCCGGCCCGGTGGACCGTGTCCGAACCGCCGGTGGCGGCGGAGCGGGCGACCGGCGGCGTGGTCGCCGGGGTGGTGGCCGCACCGGTCGGGGCACCGGTCGGCGTCGCGCCGGCGCTCGGCGTACCGGCCGGCGCGGAGGGCTGCTGGGTGGGCGCGGTGGTCGGCGTCTGGGTGGGGATCGCGCTCGGCCCCGTCGAGGGCGCCGTCGAGGGCACGGTGGGGGGCGCCGTGGACGGACCGGGCGGCGGCTCGGGCAGCTCGCTCTTGGGGACGGGCGTCTCCAGCGGTGCGACGTCCGGCACGGTGGCGGGCGCGGTCCCGCAGGGCTTGCCCGCCGTGGACTCGGCGACGGCCGGGTTGGGGGTGTACGCGGCGGCCATCAGCAGCGCCGTCGGCACCGCGGCCATCGCCAGCGCGCGGCCTCTCAGCCGGACCCGGACGGGCGTGCGCGGCGCCGCGTGTCGACCGGCGCGCTGCGGTTGGTCCTCCGACGCGCTCACCGCGCCTCCTTCGGGTCCACGGCGGCGGCCTGCTCGTTCGACGCGGCCTGTGCGGGCAGCTTCGCGGTGGGCGCTCCGGCCACCGCGGGCTCGGTGGCGACGCTCTCGACGACGACCGCGCTCTCGCCGACGGCGGCCTCGGAGGCCGGTGTCCCAGGTGCCGGGGCCTCAGGAGCAGGGGCCTCGGCGGCGACGCTCGCGGCGACGGCGGTCTTGGCCGCCTTCGGCTCCGGCAGCGGCGCCCAGGACGCCATCAGGCCGCCGCCGATCAGCCCCGGCAGCAGCGCCAGGCCGAACCCGGCCAGGTTGGAGACCGGGATCGAGACCAGCGTCAGCAGCGTGGTGGCGACTCCCGCGAAGACCCGCACGGTCGGCTGGAACCACGCGGTCAGCCCGAGCACGATCAGCAGCACGCCGATGATCAGCGATCCGGCGCCCGCCGTGGTGGCCATGGCCACCGTCATGCCGCCCAACGAGAGCTTGGCGTACGGGAAGTACATGATCGGGACGCCGGCGATCATGGCCAGCAGGCCGCCGTAGTACGGCCGCGTCCGACGGAAGGTACGGAACACCCGGCGCAGCCACTGGACGGGGTTCTCGTGCTCGGCGGGCCGGAATGAGGCAAGGGCGCTGGACACGGTGCAGCTCCTCGATGGTGTGAACGAGGGATGGACGAGACACGGGATCCGGCGACGGCGCACGCGCCGCCACCGGTCCCACAGGTGCCGTCGGGGCGGCGGACCGGGCCCGGTCCGCCGCCCGTCAACGGCCTAGTAGCACTCGCCGGTGCCGTCGGTGTGCAGCGCGAGCTTCAGGCCGGGGAGCTTGAAGGTGCCGGCCGAGGTGGCCCAGGCGGTCTGCTGCACGTTGTACAGGTCGGCCTTGTCGGCGGCCTGGGCGAAGCCGGTCGCGCCGGACGGCAGGCCGCCGAGCTTGGACTTCCAGCCCTGGGTGGCCTCGCCCTTGAGGGTCGAGGCGTCCTGGCCGATGTTGATGTTGGTGAACTCGGCGTCCGCGTTCAGCTGGTCGAGATCGATCAGCAGGTTCTTGGCGTAGACCTGCTTCTTGACGTCGTCGCTGTTGCCCGCCTCCAGGCGAAGGACGATCTTGGGCAGCTTCCACGGCAGGCCGGGGATGACGTTGGGGTCGGTCACCACCGACTGGCAGAGGCCCTTGATGGTGGCCTCGTCGAAGGCCGAGACCGCGACCGGGTGCGGAGTGCCGTTCACCTCGGCGTCGATCGAGCCGAACTGGGCGAAGTTCTTGCCGTGCAGCTCCGGCGTGGTGACCTTGAAGCTCTGGCCGGAGACGCTGAACGAAGCCGCCAGCGCGTTGTTGGCCATGGCGGCGCCGACCATCGCGGTGGCCGCGATGCTCGGCACCATCACCAGCGCGAAGCGCTTCCAGCGAGTCTTGCCGTAGGTCTGGGACATGCGAGTCCTCCTTCTAGGACGTACATCTCCGGCTCCCCGGCGGCGCGCCCGCGCCGGTGGGGGACTGGGATGGGAGAGAGCTACGTCCTCGGTAGCGGAGAGCGCCTTGGGCGTCGTCGGACGCGGGAGCGGCCGGCACACAGCGGCACTCCCGTCCCTCCACCGGCCGTCCTTGCGGGGCGGCGGGCAGGACCGACGACATCGGCGATCACCCCCGAGCGACAACCAGCGACCGCGCAGGGCCGCGCGGCCGGTCGGAGGACAGGAACCGCCGTGGGACCGCGGATACCCCCCTGCCCTCCCTACCGCCGACCGGGGCCGGCGGATCACCCGGTGGGGATCCCGTGCTCCACGTGGCCGACCGGATCGGAGGGTGTGGAGTCAGGGACCGGGCGTCGCCGATCGTGCTCGAATCCCGGGCGAAGCACAAGAGGTTCCTTACTGACGGGTAATGCAACACTCGACAGCGTTGATCATGAAATCGACGCGACATGCACCGTGCGTGACGTCTTGAAGGAAACGTGACGAAGAAATCCGCCGGAAACACGAACGAAACACCCGTGGACAGTCACCAAGTGTGACTGTCCACGGGTGTTGTCAAGATTTGGTAAACCTCTGTCCGGTTGACCGGATTGTCGCCAAATCACCCGGCGACACCGCAGGTCATCCGCCGTGCCAGGACCCGCCCGGGACCGGCCGGGCCCGGACCGGAGGCGGCGTCAGAACAGCACGCGCGCCAGCGCGGTGCGGGCCGCGGTAACCCGCGGGTCCTCCGGGCCGATCACCTCGAACAGCTCCAGCAGGCGCAGCCGGGCGGCGTCCCGGTCCTCACCGGCGGTCCGGCCGACGGTGTCCACCAGCCGGCCGAAGGCGTCCTCGACGTGACCGCCCACCAGGTCCAGGTCGGCCGCCCGCAGCTGGGCCTCGACGTCCTTCGGGTCGGCCGCGGCCGCGGCGCGGACGGCCTGCGGGTCCACGCTCTCGATCCGCTGCAGCAGTTCGGCCTGGGCGAGGCCCAGCCTGGCCTCGGTGTTGCCCGGCTGGTCGGCCAGCACGTTCCGGTAGGCCTGGACGGCGCCGCCCAGGTCGCCGCTGTCCAGCGCGTCGTGCGCGGCGGCCAGGGCCGGGTCCTCCGGCCGCTGCGGGGCGGCGTCCGACGCCTCGCCCGGGGCCCCGGCGCCGCCGACCACGCCGAAGCGCTGCTCGGCGACCAGGATCAGCTGGTCCAGCACCTTGCGGACGTTGGCCGCGCTCTCGGCGCCCTGGAACAGCGGCACCAACTGGCCGGCCACCACGGCCATCACGGCCGGGATGCCCTGGATGCCGAACTGCTGGGAGATCAGCGGGTTGGCGTCCACGTCGATCTTGGCGAGCACGAACCGGCCGGCGTACTCCTCGGCCAGGCCCTCCAGGATCGGGCTGAGCTGCTTGCAGGGGCCGCACCACTCGGCCCAGAAGTCGATGACGACCGGCACTTCGGTGGAGCGCTGGACGACCTCGGCCTCGAAGGTGTCCTCGGTGACGTCGATGACGAGCGCGTAGGCGGACTGCGCGGGGGTGACCCCGGCCGCTTCGTCGGCGGCCGCCTGGCGGGCCCGCTCGACCCGGGCCTGCTCGGCCTTCTGGGCAGCCTCGCCGGCTGCCTTCACTGCGGCGAGGTCGACCGCACCGCGCAGGGCGGAGCTGTTGAGACGCGAATTCCGTGGCTGCATGGCACCATCCTCCCCCGTCCGCGCCGCCCGCGGGCAACCAACCTCGGGAAAGTCGCCCCGCACGGGCCGCGCGGCGCGGATTCCCGGGCGCGGTGGCCCTCCCCCGGTAGCCTGAACCGTTCGGCGCGGATCCCCACCCGCGCCCGCGCCGCCCCGTCCCACGGGTGCGGCGCCTGGTTGTCACTGCTTTCGCTACGAGTCGTAGCGTAACTGGAGCCGGGGTCCCGGCCGCAAGCCCCACCGGCGGTTCCGCGACGTGACCTGCCCCACTTTCCGGGGCGGCCCGGCTGCCCGAACGGGCGAACAGCCGCTACCGTTACCAGCCCCACCCATGTTACTCACCAGTAGAGCGCAAGGAGCCCCGGTTGCCGGCCCCCCAGCCCCCCGCGAACCCGGACGTCACGGGCCCGGAGACCGCGGACGGCCCCGCCCCCTCGGCGGGTGCCACGACCAGGGCCAAGGGGCGCCCGCGCAGTGCCGCCGCCGACCGCGCCATCCTCGACGCCACCCGCGAGACCCTCGCCGAACTCGGCTGGGGCGGGCTGACCATGGGCCACGTCGCGACCCGCGCCAAGGTCGCCAAGACCACCCTCTACCGCCGCTGGCCGTCCAAGAACGAACTCGTGGTGGACGCCGTCGCCAGCCTCTTCGACGACCTGGTGATGCCCGACCTCGGCAGCCTGCGGGCCGACATCGAGGCGGTGGTCGCCCAGTTCGCCGACCTGCTGGCCCGCCCCGAGACCCAGGCCGCGCTGCTCGCGCTGTTCGCCGAGGGCACGCGTGACCCGCACCTGCGCCGCCGGATCCGGGAGGCCATCGTCGACCCGCAGAAGCGCCTGGTCCGGCAGGGCCGGGCGGCCGCCCAGGCGCGCGGCGAACTCGCCCCGGACGCCGACCCGCGGACGGCCGGCGAGGAGATCGACATCATCTTCGACACCATCGCCGGGACGGTCGAGCACCGCGTCCTGGTCAGCGGCGAGCCGATCACCGCCGACTGGACCCGCCGCTTCACCAACCTGCTGCTCGGCCCCTTCCCCAGCCTGCTGGGTGACCAGGTCCTGCCCGGCCGAGGGCACGGCGAAGCCGCCCCGCACGGAGAAGCTCCGTAGGGGGCGGCCCACCCGCACGTCCTAGAAGGACGCGTTCTCCCGGTACGTCCCCCACTCCTCGCGCAGCGCGTTGCAGATCTCGCCCAGGGTCGCCTCGGCGCGCACCGCGTCCAGCATCGGCGGGATCATCGACTCGCCCGAGCGCGCGGCCGCCAGCATGGCGTCCAGCCCGGCCCGCACCGCCGCCTCGTCCCGGGCCTCCTTGCGCTCGCGCAGCACCCGCACCTGCTCGCGTTCGACCTCGTGGCTGACCCGCAGGATCTCCAGTTCGGGGGTGACGCTGCGCGGGTGGCAGTTGACGCCGACCACGCGCTTGTCCCCCTTCTCCACCGACTGCTGGTACTGGAAGGCCGCCTCGGCGATCTCGCCGGTGAACCAGCCCTCCTCGATCCCGCGCAGGATGCCGGAGGTGATCGGGCCGATCCCGTGGTCCTCGCGGCCCTCGTCGAGACGGCTCTTGTTCAAGATCTGCTGGAAGATCGCCTCGGCCTGCTGCTCGATCCGGTCGGTGAGCGCCTCGACGTACCAGGAACCGCCCAGCGGGTCGGCCACGTTGGCGACGCCGGTCTCCTCCATCAGCACCTGCTGGGTGCGCAGGGCGATCTCCGCGGCCTGCTCGGAGGGCAGCGCCAGGGTCTCGTCCAGGGCGTTGGTGTGCAGCGAGTTGGTGCCGCCGAGCACCGCGGACAGCGCCTCCACCGCGGTGCGGACCACGTTGTTGTAGGGCTGCTGCGCGGTCAGCGAGACGCCGGCGGTTTGGGTGTGGAAGCGCAGCCACTGCGCCTTGTCGGTCTTGGCACCGAAGCGGTCGCGCATCCAGCGGGCCCAGATCCGGCGCGCGGCGCGGAACTTGGCGATCTCCTCGAAGAAGTCCAGGTGCGCGTCGAAGAAGAAGGACAGGCCGGGCGCGAAGACGTCCACGTCCAGGCCCCGGGACAGGCCCAGCTCGACGTACGCGAAGCCGTCGGCGAGGGTGTACGCGAGCTCCTGCGCGGCCGTCGCCCCGGCCTCGCGGATGTGGTAGCCGGAGACGGACAGCGGCTTGTACGCGGGGATGCCCTGGGCGCAGTACGCCATCAGGTCGCCGATCAGCCGCAGGTGCGGCTCGGGGGCGAAGAGCCACTCCTTCTGGGCGATGTACTCCTTGAAGATGTCCGTCTGCAGGGTGCCGTTGAGCACCGCCGGGTCGACGCCCTGACGCTCGGCGGCGACCAGGTACATGCAGAAGATCGGGACGGCCGGGCCGCTGATCGTCATCGAGGTGGTGACCTCGCCGAGCGGGATGCCGTTGAACAGCACCTCCATGTCGGCGGCCGAGTCGATGGCGACGCCGCAGTGGCCCACCTCACCGAGCGACTTGGCGTCGTCGGAGTCGTAGCCCATCAGGGTGGGCATGTCGAAGGCGACCGAGAGGCCTCCGCCGCCCGCCTCCAGGATCATCCGGTAGCGCTCGTTGGTCTGCTGCGCGTTGCCGAAACCGGCGAACTGGCGGATGGTCCAGGTGCGGCCCCGGTAGCCGGTGGGGTGCAGCCCGCGGGTGAAGGGGTACTCGCCAGGCCAGCCGATCCGCTCGAAGCCCTCGACGGCCTGCCCGGGGGCGGGACCGTACGCCGGCTCGACCTCGTCGCCGGACAGGGTGGTGAAGTCCGCGTCCCGCTTGCGGGCGCTGTCGTACCGCTGCTGCCAGCGCTGCCGTCCGCGCTCGATCTCCTCGGCGTCCATGACCCCGAACTCCGCTCCGTACGGCCGCCACGGCACCGGGGCGGCACAGCTATTAGGACGTCCTACTAATTTACTCGGACGTCCTAGCAGCTGTCGATGGATGCCCGGGTCGAAACGCCGCGGGCGCCCTCCCGGGGCCCGGAAACGCACGGTGCCCCTTCCCCCGCGGGGGAAGGGGCACTCGCCGGGGCGTCGGATCAGACGCCGGCGGGCTGGCGGGCGTCGGCGCCGGCCGGGAGCCGCTCGGCGGCCTCGCGGACCACCTTGCGCTCGAAGACGAAGGACGCGAACGGGATGCAGCCGGCGGCCAGGGTCAGGATCATCCGGCCGAGCGGCCACTTCAGCTTCTGCCCGAGCAGGAAGGTCACCACGAAGTACCCGATGTACAGGTAGCCGTGCAGCATCGCGACGTACGTGGTCAGGTCCTCGGCCGCGTCGAAGCCGTACTTCGCGACCATGAAGCCGCAGAACACCAGCAGGGCCACACCGGTCGCAATGGCCAGGGCCCGGTACCAGCCCAGCAGGGGGGTCGCCTTCATACTCTTCATCGCCTCGTTCGGCAGGGATCGACCGGTACGCCCGGATCCGCGCACCGCTCCCACGAGGGTAACCGTCCTCACGGCCGCTCCCGCGCAGCCCCCTCGCCGCGGTCGTCGGTGAAGTCGCCGGCGGCGATCCGCAGCGGCCTGAGCAGTTCGAACACCTGCCGACACTGCTCGGTGTCGTACTCCTCCAGCCCGAACTCCATCGCCATGAGTTCCCGGGTGGCCTCCTCGACCGTCTCGCGGCCGCGGCCGGTGATCGCGGCGAGCACGCCGCGGCCGTCCAGCGGGTTGGGGCGGCGGGCGACCAGGCCGGCCCGCTCCAGCCGGTCGACGGTGTTGGTGACGCTGGTCGGGTGGACCATGAGCCGCTCGCCGATCTTGGACAGCGAGAGCTCGCCGGTCCGGCTGAAGGTCAGCAGCACCAGCGCCTCGTACCGGGCGAAGGTCAGCCCGTACGGCTTGAGCACCGCGTCGACCCGGGAGAGCAGGATCTGGTGGGCTCGCATGATCGAGGTGATCGCCGCCATCGAGGGGACCCCGCCCCAGCGGCGGGTCCAGAGCTCGTCGGCGCGGGCGATCGGGTCGAAGTCGAGGGCTAGGGGCTTGGGCACCTCCTTACCGTACCGGCGGAGGGGGCGGGCGCTACCAGCCGTCCTGATGGTGGACAAGCGCGACGCGTGGCGGGAACCCGCCAAAAGGGCGGCCAGGTCCATACCAGGACATTGCACCGGTGTGAATGCGGGGCAACGGGACCGGGGCGCGGCGGAGTTGACGGCCGATCCGTCCGCAGCCGCACTATCAGGCCTCGGTTCGGATGGTAACCCGCTGAAAGGCCGGGTGATTCGCACCCTTTGTCCGCCCGTTCACAATCCCTCCGGCTGGCGGGACTTGGCCAATTCATGAGCAAGACCTGTCATTTGATTTGCTCGATTGTCATGCTTTCCGCCAACCCCGTCCGGTAGCCACCACCCCCACCCACCGGTGGCGCGCCGCTCGACCGCACGGGGTCCGCACGTCAGCGCCCGTCCCGCCCCTCAGGTGCCGACCCCGGCCCCCGGGACGCGGCGCGACCGCCCACACGCGGTTACCCGGAAGGACTCGTCCGTGAAGCGAAAGCTCGCAGCAGTCGCCGTACTCTCCGCCACCGCCCTGCTCACCGGCGTCGTCCAGGTGAGCACCGCCGCCCAGGCCAGCCCGATCCCCGCGGCGCAGGCGCAGGCCGCCGAGCAGCACGCGGCGGCGCTCGCCCTGGCGGGCGGCCAGTCCGGCCCGCTGGCGAAGGCCCTCGCCCTCGGCGGCCAGGAGCAACTGGTGGCGAAGGACGCCGTGGTGGACCAGGACGGCACCCGGCACCTGCGCTTCGAGCGCACCTACGCCGGCCTGCCGGTGCTCGGCGGCGACCTGGTCGTCCACCAGAGCGCCCGCGGCGCGGTGGAGTCGGTCGACAAGGCGGTCTCCGCGCAGCTGAGCCTGCCGAGCCTGGCCCCGCAGATCCCGGCCGACAAGGCCGCCGCGCAGGCCACCGGCGCCGTCCAGGCCACCGTCGGCGTCGCCGCGGACAAGGACGAGTCCCCGCTGGCGGCCGTGCACCAGACCGGCAAGGCCGAGCTGGTGGTCTGGGCGAGCGACGGCAACCCGCGCCTGGCGTACCGGACCACCGTCGAGGGCGTGCGCGCCGACGGCACCCCCAGCAGCCAGCTGCTGGTCACCGACGCCGCCACCGGCCAGGTGCTGTCCACCCACGAGCAGGTGCAGACCGCCTCCGGCACCGGCAAGGGCGTCTTCGTCGGCAACGTCCCGCTGACCACCACCCAGAGCGGCACCTCGTACCAGCTGAAGGACGCCACGCGCGGCGGCCAGTCGACCGTCAACCTGAAGAACAAGACCTCCGGCACCGGCACGCTGGTCGCCAACTCGACCAACGCCTTCGGCAACGGCCTGGCCTCCAACAGCGAGTCCGCCGCCGTGGACGCCCAGTACGGCGCGGCCGCCACCTGGGACTTCTACAAGAACACCTTCGGCCGCAACGGCATCAAGAACAACGGCGTCGGCGCGACCAGCCGCGTCCACTACGGCTCCAACTACGTGAACGCGTTCTGGAGCGACGCCTGCTTCTGCATGTCCTACGGCGACGGCAGCGGCAACACCCACCCGCTCACCGAGATCGACGTGGCCGGCCACGAGATGAGCCACGGCGTCACCTCCGCCACGGCGAACCTCAACTACTCCGGCGAGTCCGGCGGCCTCAACGAGGCCACCTCCGACATCTTCGGCACCATGGTCGAGTTCTACGCCAACCTGCCCTCCAACCCGCCGAACTACTGGATCGGCGAGCTGATCAACCTGAACGGCGACGGCACCCCGCTGCGCTACATGGACAAGCCCAGCAAGGACGGCGCCTCGGCGGACTCCTGGTACTCGGGCGTCGGCAACCTCGACGTCCACTACTCCTCGGGCATCGCCAACCACTTCTTCTACCTGCTGTCCGAGGGCAGCGGCGCGAAGAGCATCAACGGCTTCAGCTACAACAGCCCGACCTCCAACGGCTCGGCCGTCACCGGCATCGGCCGGGACAAGGCCGCGCAGATCTGGTACCGCGCGCTGACCGTCTACTTCACCTCCACCACCAACTACGCGAGTGCCCGCACCGGCACCCTGAAGGCCGCCTCCGACCTGTACGGCGCCACCAGCGCCGAGTACAAGGCGGTCGCGGCCGCGTGGAGCGGCGTCAACGTCAACTGACGCACGACGCACGGTGACAGGACGTCCGGGGCCCCGTGGAGGGCGGCCCCGGGCGTCCGCGCACCCCCTCGCACGCCCTTCCCCGCGCACGCCCTCCCCCGCGCGCCCGCCCGCTCCGCATGCCCGCCCCGCTCCCGGGGTGGCGAAGTCCCGCCAGCCGGACGAACCGCCCGTAGCGGGCACTGGGCGGCAGCCGAACCATCCGCACCGACACTGGCGGATCCCGGCCAATCCCTGTCCGTGGTCTGTCATTTCCTGCCATCGATTGTCATGCTTCTGCCCAAGCCCCGTCCGACGTCCGCCACCCCCACCCGTCGACGGATCGTCAGGTACCGCACGGGAGCAGCACGTCCGCGCCCTACCGCCCCACGGCGCCAACCCCGGCGCCCCGGTACGCGGCGCAACCGCGCGCACACGCGGTTTCGTGGAAGGAACCCCCGCACGTGAAGCGAAAGCTGACAGCCGGCGCCATACTCTCCGCCACCGCCCTGCTCGCCGGCGTGATCCAGATCGCCATCGTCCCCGCCGCCCAGGCCGCCGCCCCGTCGCCGGAGCAGCAGCGCGCCGCGCTGCTCGCGGTGGCCGCCGGGCAGAGCAGCCCGGTCGCCCAGGCCCTGGCCCTCGGCGGCCAGGAGCGGCTGGTGGTCAAGGACGTCGTCGCGGACGCCAACGGCGAACGCCACCTGCGCTACGAGCGGACCTACGCTGGCCTGCCGGTGCTCGGCGGCGACCTGGTCGTCCACCAGCGCGCCGACGGCTCGGTGGACTCGGTCGACCGGGCCTTCGACGGCAGCCTGTCACTGCCGAGCCTGGCCCCGGGCCTCGCCGCCGGGCAGGCGGCCGAGCGGGCCACCGCCGCGGTGCGGGCGACCGTCGGGACGGCCGCCGACGAGGACGAGGCGGCGCTCAGCCGGGTCGACGGCGCGGGCGCGGCCGAACTGGTGGTGTGGGCGGCCGACGGCGCGCCGCGGCTGGCCCACCGCACGGTGGTCCGCGGCGAGCGGGCCGACGGCACCCCGAGCAGCCAGCAGGTCGTCACCGACGCCGCCACCGGCGAGGTGCTGTCCACCCGCGAGCAGGTGCAGACCGCCTCCGGCACCGGCAAGGGCGTCAACGTCGGCACCGTCACGCTGACCACCACCCAGAGCGGCTCGACCTACTCGCTGAAGGACGCCACGCGCGGCGGCCAGTCCACCACCGACCTCAAGGGCGCCACCTCGGGCAACGGCACGCTGTTCGCCAAGACCAGCAACTCCTGGGGCAACGGCCTGGCCTCCAACCGCGAGTCCGCCGCCGTGGACGCCCAGTACGGCGCCGCGGCCACCTGGGACTACTACAAGAACACCTTCGGCCGCAACGGCATCAAGAACAACGGCGTCGGCGCCGCCAGCCGCGTCCACTACGGCTCCAACTACGTCAACGCGTTCTGGGACGACTCCTGCTTCTGCATGACGTACGGGGACGGCTCCGGCAACACCAACCCGCTGACCGCGATCGACGTCTCCGGCCACGAGATGACCCACGGCGTCACCTCCGCCACGGCGAACCTCAACTACTCCGGCGAGTCCGGCGGCCTCAACGAGGCCACCTCCGACATCTTCGGCACCATGGTCGAGTGGTCGGCCAACCTGCCCGCGGACCCGCCGGACTACCTGATCGGCGAGAAGCTCAACATCTTCGGCAACGGCAAGCCGCTGCGCTACATGGACAAGCCCTCCAAGGACGGCAGCTCCGCGGACTCCTGGTACTCGGGCGTCGGCAACCTCGACGTCCACTACTCCTCGGGCATCGCCAACCACTTCTTCTACCTGCTGTCCGAGGGCAGCGGCGCCAAGGTGGTCAACGGGGTCAGCTACAACAGCCCGACCTCCAACGGCTCGACGGTCACCGGGATCGGCCGGACCAAGGCGGCCGCGATCTGGTACCGCGCGCTGACCGTCTACATGACCTCCACCACCAACTACAAGGCCGCCCGCACGGCGACCCTGAAGGCCGCGACCGACCTGTACGGCGCCACCAGCACCGAGTACAAGACCGTGGCGGCCGCGTGGAGCGGCGTCAACGTCAACTAGTGCGCGCCCCAGCACCCCCCAGCCACCCCCGGTAAGAAACGGCGACAGGCTGCCGCGGCCCTTTGGGAGAGGAGGCCGCGGCAGCCTGTCGACCGTCGCGTGGCGGGCGCGCGTCCCTACGCGGTGGCCGGCTTCAGCTCGCCGCGCTCCTCCTTGGCGAGCATCCGCTCGGCGAAGAAGCCGCCGGTGGGCAGCACCGAGAGGACGAACAGCAGCACGCCGCGCTTGGCGTCCCACTTCTGCGCCTGCCAGGCCTGGATCCAGAAGACGACGTACAGGATGAACAGGATCCCGTGGACCATGCCCATCACCGGGACGCCGTCGAAGGACGTGGTCCGCTTCAGCACGGAGCAGATCAGCAGCAGGATGAACGAGACCCCTTCGGGGCCGGAGACCAGGCGCAGGCGGTGGACGGCGCTGCTGTTCACGATGGGTACCTCAATACGGGGGTCGGAGGCGTACCTGCTTGTGAAGCGACTCACAAGCCTTCCGGCCATTATCACCGAGCACCTGTCCGAAGCCCCGGCCGGGGTGGGCACCGTGCCCGACGTCACAACCGCCGTGGCCCGCCCCGGCGCCACGACCGTCGTGTCCGTGTCACAGCTGTGCGCCAGAACCCGGCTCGTCGCGCCGGCCCGTCACCCGCTGCCCCTATCCTGCTGCCCGCGCCCGACGCACCGGGCGCCGTAGACATCGGACGACCGGGGGTAGCGACCACATGTTCAAGCGGGACTGGGACCGAAGGACCTGCGCCAAGCGCGGCCACACCACCTACGCGCCGACCGAGCCCGAGCTGGCCGCCCGGCTGCACGCCGCGACCGCCCTCGGCGACGCCTGGCGCTGCCTGCGCTGCGGCGACTTCGCGCTCGGCACCCCGCACGGCTCCGGCCCGGCGCAGGACGCCCCGCTGGTGCCGCGCGGCAAGGCGCTGCGGGACCTCTTCATCCTGCGCTTCCTCGCCGTCGAGCGGGTGCTGCGCGGCCTGCTGATCATCATCGTGGCCTGGGCCGTCTGGAAGTTCTCCAACAGCCAGGACGCCGTGCACCGGGTCTTCGACGAGAACCTGTCGGTCTTCCGGCCGGTCACCGACCACTTCCACTGGGACCTCGAACACTCCCCGATCGTCGACACCATCCGCAAGACCTTCGACTACAGGAAGAGCACCCTGCTGATCGTCGCGGGCGCGCTGCTGGCCTACGCGCTGATCGAGATCGTCGAGGCGGTCGGCCTCTGGCTGGGCAGGCGCTGGGCCGAGTACCTCACCGTCGTGGCCACCGCCGCCTTCCTGCCGCTGGAGGGCTACGAGCTGAGCGAGCACGTCAGCGCCGTGAAGATCGGCACGCTGGTGCTGAACATCGCCGCGGTGCTCTGGATCATGCTGTCCAAGCGGCTGTTCGGGCTGCGCGGCGGCGTGGTGGCCTTCGAGGCGGAGCGCCACTCGGCCTCGCTGCTGGAGGTCGAGGAGGCGGCCGGCGCCGTCCCGCACGCCGCCCGGGGGGCGCACGCGCGGGCGTGACCGGCGCGTTTGTCGCAGACCGGTACCAGTTCCGCCCCCGCCCCTCCCCCCGCACCGGCCGCGCCCGCTAGATTGCGGCCGTGGCACAGTTCAGACTCCAGGGATCCCGGGTACTCGCGGTCGAGTTGGCCGGCGAGGCCGTCAAGGCCAGACACGGCTCGATGGTCGCCTACACCGGCCAGATGAGCTTCAAGAAGCTGACCGGCGGCGGGGACGGCCTGCGCGGCATGGTCGCCCGCCGGCTCACCGGCGAGCAGATGACCGTCATGGAGGTGAAGGGCCAGGGCACCTGCTACTTCGCCGACAAGGCCACCGAGATCAACCTGGTCCGGCTGAACGGCGAGACGCTGTTCGTCGAGGCGGACAACCTGCTCTGCACGGAGGGCTCGCTGCGCACCGGCACCACCTTCACCGGACTCAACGGCATGTCCTCCGGCAACGGCCTCTTCACCACCAAGGTGGAGGGCCACGGCTGGGCCGCCGTCACCTCGAACGGGCCCGCGATCATCCTGCGGGTCGGCCAGGGCCAGCCGCTGCGGGTGGACCCGGGCGCCTACGTGGCGCACACCGGCAGCCTGCACCGCAGCCTGAAGTCGGGCGCGGGCTGGACGACGGTGATCGGCGAGGGCGGCGGCGAGGCCGTCCAGGTGGAGTTCACCGGAGAGGGCCTGGTGTACGTGCAGCCGTCGGAGAAGGTCACCATCGGGGGCGACGTCTGATGGGCTTCACGAAGATCAACGGCAAGATGGTCGAGGCCGTGGTGCTGCCCGGGCAGCGGCTGTTCAGCCAGCGCGGCGCGATGCTCGCGTACACCGGGGACGTCCGCTTCACGCCGAACATCACCGGCGGGCAGGGCGGCGTGATGTCGATGATCGGCCGCCGGGTGGCCAACGAGGACACCCCGCTGATGACCGTCGAGGGCCAGGGCCGGGTGATGTTCGGCCACGGCGGCCACCACGTGCACGTGATCGACCTGGCCGGCGACACCCTGTACGTCGAGGCGGACCGGCTGCTGGCCTTCGAGGGCACGCTGCGCCAGTCCACCATGTTCATGGGCTCGCAGGGCGGGGTGATGGGCATGGTCCGCGGCCAGGTCACCGGCCAGGGCCTGTTCACCACCCAGCTGGACGGCAAGGGCTCGGTCGCGGTGATGGCGCACGGCGGCGTCTTCGAGCTGCCGATCGTCCCGGGCCAGCCGGTGCACGTCGACCCGCAGGCGTACGTGGCGCACCGCGGCCAGGTGCAGAACAAGCTGTCCACGGCGCTGGGCTGGCGCGACATGATCGGCCGCGGCTCCGGCGAGGCCTTCCAGCTGGAGCTGTCCGGACAGGGCGCGGTGTACGTCCAGGCGAGCGAGGAGAAGCTCTGATGTCCTACCCGCCGCAGCCGCCGTACGGGCAGTCGCCGTACGACCAGCCGACCCAGCCCGACTTCGCCGCCCCTCCCCCGCCGGGCTACGCGCCGCCGCCCGCGCAGGGCTACCCCCAGCAGGGCGGGTACCCGCCGCCGCCTCCCCCGCAGCAGCCCCAACAGGCCTACGCCCAGGAGCAGTTCGGCGGCCAGCAGGCCCCGCTGCCGAGCGCGCACGGCGGCTCCGGCCCGGTGGTGCACGACGCGCACAGCCTGCCGGTGAACGACAACGTCAACCCGTACGCCTTCTCGGTCGACCTGAACGGCTCGTACTTCCTGCAGAAGGGCAAGATGGTCGCCTACTACGGCGACATCACCTTCAAGGGCGTCGGCGCCGGCATGCTGGACCGGGTGATCGGCCAGCACTTCAACTCGCCGATGCACGCGGCGGACTGGGTGGTCGCCCAGGGCCGCGGCAAGCTGCTGCTGGCCGACCGGGCCTTCGACCTCAACTCCTACGACCTGGACGACGGCAACCTGACCGTCCGCTCGGGCAACCTGCTGGCCTTCGACCCGTCACTGCGGCTCAAGCAGTCGATCATCCCGGGCTTCCTGACCCTGATCGGCACCGGGAAGTTCGTCGCCGCCTCCAACGGGCCGGTGCACTTCGTCGAGCCGCCGATCCGGGTGGACCCGCAGGCGCTGGTGGGCTGGGCGGACTGCCCGGCGCCGTGCCACCACTACGACCACGACTACATGCACGGGCTGATCGGCGGCATCCGGCGGCTGACCGGGCTGGGCGGGGCCTCCGGCGAGGAGCACCAGTTCGAGTTCATCGGCGCCGGCCAGGTGCTGCTGCAGTCCAGCGAGAAACTGATGGCCGAGCGGTCGGTGGGCCAGGTGGACGCCGAGGCGGGCGTGCCGGTGGGCGGGGTGCCGTCGCAGCCGGCGGCGTCGGGCCACGGCGGGGGCAACCTCAACGTGCCGGGTCTCGGTAATCTGGGCGATCTGGGGCGACGTTTCGGCCTGTAAACTTGTACAAGATTGAACTAAATAGGGTATGCTGAGCCCATGGATACGCACACGATCAACACTGCGGACACCCCTCCGTCGCAGCCCGAGGAGGAGACTCCCTGGCTGACCGCCAGGGAGCAGCGGATGTGGCGCGCCCATCTGGAGGTCGCCAAGCTGCTGGAGTACCAGCTCAGCCGTGAACTCCAGCCGCACAACCTGGCGATCAACGACTACGAGATCCTGGTGGTGCTCTCCGAGGCCCCCGACCGCCGGATGCGGATGACCGACCTCGCCACCGCCACCCTCCAGTCCAAGAGCCGGCTCTCGCACCAGATCACCCGGATGGAGAACGCCGGCCTGGTGCTGCGCCAGGAGTGTCCCGGCGACCGCCGCGGCCTCTACGCCCACCTCACCGAGCACGGCTGGGAGACCATGCAGCGGGTCGCCCCCGACCACGTGCGCAGCGTCCGGGCCCACTTCATCGACCGCTTCACCCAGGAGCAGCTCGACGCCATGTACGAGGCCCTCGCCCCGGTCGCCGAACACCTCCGCGGCCTGCGCGGCCGCGCCTGACGCGCCGCCCCCCAGCACACCGGGGCCGGCCCCACCGGGGGCCGGCCCCGCGCCGTCCTCAGCCCCGGGTGAGGCCGGCCACGAGTTCGTCGGCCGCGCCGTACGGGTCCAGTTCGCCCGCCACCACCCGCTCGGCCAGGCCGGCCAGGTGGCGGTCCCCGCGCAGGTCGCCGATCCGGGTGCGCAGTTCGGCCAGCGCGATCGCCTCGATCTCGTCGGAGGCCCGACGGCGGCGGCGCGCCGCCAGTTCGCCGTGCTCCTCCAGCCAGGCGCGGTGCTTCTCCAGCGCCTCGACCAGCTCGTCGACGCCCTCGCCGCGGGCGGCGACGGTCTTGACGATCGGCGGGCGCCAGTCCCCCGCCCCGCGGGCCTCGCCGAGGCCGAGCATGTGGTTGAGCTCGCGCGCGGTGGCGTCGGCGCCGTCCCGGTCGGCCTTGTTGACCACGAAGACGTCGCCGATCTCCAGGATCCCGGCCTTGGCGGCCTGGATGCCGTCGCCCATGCCGGGGGCGAGCAGCACCACGGTGGTGTCGGCCTGCGCGGCGATCTCCACCTCGGACTGGCCCACCCCGACGGTCTCGACCAGGATCACGTCGCAGCCGGCCGCGTCCAGCACCCGCAGGGCCTGCGGCGCCGTCCAGGACAGCCCGCCGAGGTGGCCGCGGGTGGCCATCGAGCGGATGAACACCTCGGGGTCGGTGGCGTGGTCCTGCATCCGGACCCGGTCGCCGAGCAGCGCGCCGCCGGAGAACGGCGAGGACGGGTCGACGGCCAGCACCCCGACCCGCTTGCCGAGCCGCCGGTAGGCGGAGACCAGCGCCGAGGTGGAGGTGGACTTGCCGACCCCGGGCGAGCCGGTCAGGCCCACCGTGTAGGCCTGCCCGGTGTACGGCGCGAGCGCGGCCATCGCCTCGCGCAGTTGCGGGGCGGCGTTCTCGACCAGCGTGATCAGCCGGGCGACCGCCCGCGGCCGGCCCGCCCGGGCCTGTTCGACCAGCGTGGCGACATCGATCATCGGGAGCTCCTCGCGCGGATGCCTTCGGGGCCGCGGCGCCGCTCGTGGCGGTCCGCAGCCCCGAAGGCATGTCAGCTGATCAGGCCTTCGGGCTGGCGTCCTTGGGGACGCGCACGATCAGGGCGTCGCCCTGGCCGCCGCCGCCGCACAGCGCGGCCGCGCCGACGCCGCCGCCGCGCCGCTGGAGCTCCAGCGCCAGGTGCAGCACCACGCGGGCGCCGGACATCCCGATCGGGTGGCCGAGCGCGATCGCGCCGCCGTTGACGTTGACGATGTCCGAGGAGACGCCCAGGTCCTTGGTCGACTGGTGGGCGACGGCCGCGAACGCCTCGTTGATCTCGATCAGGTCGAGGTCGGAGACCTCCAGGCCCTCCTTGGCCAGCGCGTGCTTGATCGCGTTGGACGGCTGCGACTGGAGCGAGTTGTCCGGGCCCGCCACGTTGCCGTGCGCGCCGATCTCGGCGATCCAGCTCAGACCCAGCTCCTCGGCCTTGGCCTTGCTCATCACGACCACCGCGGCGGCGCCGTCGGAGATCTGCGAGGAGGTGCCGGCCGTGATCGTGCCGTCCTTGGCGAACGCCGGACGCAGCTTGGCCAGGCCCTCGACGGTGGTGTCCGCGCGGATGCCCTCGTCCTGGCCGAACAGCACCGGCTCGCCCTTGCGCTGCGGGATCGCGACCGGGGTGATCTCGGCGTCGAAGACGCCGTCGGCCTGCGCCTTGGCGGCCCGCTGGTGGGAGGCCGCGGCGATCTCGTCCTGCACCTCGCGGGTGATGCCCAGCCGGGTGTTGTGCTTCTCGGTCGACTCGCCCATCGGGATGTTCTCGTAGGCGTCGGTGAGGCCGTCGTGGGCCATCGAGTCGAGCATCCCGATCGCGCCGTACTTGTAGCCCTCGCGGGACTTCGGCAGCAGGTGCGGGGCGTTGGTCATCGACTCCTGGCCGCCGGCCACCACGACGTCGAACTCGCCGGCCCGGATCAGCTGGTCGGCCAGCGCGATGGCGTCCAGGCCGGAGAGGCAGACCTTGTTGATGGTGAGCGCCGGGACGCTCATCGGGATGCCGGCCCGGACGGCGGCCTGGCGGGCCGGGATCTGGCCGGCGCCGGCCTGCAGCACCTGGCCCATGATCACGTACTGGACCTGCTCACCCGTGATGCCGGCCCGCTCCAGCGCGGCCTTGATCGCGAAGCCGCCGAGGTCGGCACCGGAGAAGCCCTTGAGGGAACCGAGCAGGCGACCCATCGGGGTCCGCGCACCGGCAACGATCACAGAGGTGGTGTTGGTCATGGGACGAGCCCCTTCGCACGTCGTGGCCAGGTGAGGATGCGCTCAATGTACTGACCCGTTACCCGCCCGTCACCGGAGCGACGGTGTGATCGAGCGCACTGGCACCTTCCAGTCAACACCGTGTCAACGCGGCCCGGGTGAACCCCGGCGTCTGCCCCCGGTGTGCGGCCCGGGTGGACCCCCGGCGTGTGAGCAGACTCGCACGTCCGGCGCTGGCGCCGGTCAGCGGCGATGCGCTGCACTGGTGCCACCTGGTTCCCGAGGTACCCAACCCGCCCCCGGAGGTCGCCGTGCTGACCCGTATCGACCACATCGGCATCGCCTGCCGCGACCTCGACAAGACGGTCGAGTTCTACCGCGCCACCTACGGCTTCGAGGTGTTCCACACCGAGGTCAACGAGGAGCAGGGCGTCCGCGAGGCCATGCTCAAGATCAACGACACCGGCGACGGCGGCGCCTCCTACCTCCAACTGCTGGAGCCCACCCGGCCCGACTCGACCGTCGCCAAGTGGCTGGAGAAGAACGGCGAGGGCGTGCACCACATCGCCTTCGGCACCGCCGACGTGGACGGCGACGCCGAGGCCGTCCGGGCCAAGGGCGTGCGGGTCCTCTACGACGAGCCCCGGATCGGCTCGATGGGTTCGCGGATCACCTTCCTGCACCCCAAGGACTGCGGCGGCGTCCTGACCGAGCTGGTCACCTCCGCCGAACCGGGCGTCCACGACGCCCACTGACCCCCGCCAGGTGCCGCCCACGACCGGGCGGCACCCCCGAATCGCCGGTCATGACCCGTCAGTAACCTCGTCCGACAGCCGGAAAACCACCACGCGGCCATTCCCCCGCGGTGCGCTCCCACTACAATGCCCAGGTGCGCGAAGGCTCCGGGGGACGGAGGCGACGGGCACGGCCGATGACAGGCCCGTCCGCCCAGCGGTGGCCGGCCCGTCGCAGGGGAGTCCACAACGCGGGCACGGCTGAACAGTCGCAACACTGATCTGTCACCATTCTCCACAAGGCAAGAGTTCGCCCAGGAGTCCACCCGGACGGGGGAACGCGGCATCACCGCGCTTCCACGCCCAGGGCTCCGACGACCGCGGCGGGCGGCCCCGGCTTGACCGGCGGGCCGTCCACCGGCTGCGGATGCAAGGAGCCAGTCGGACCAGTACCCGGACAACGGGTGCCCTGGACCGGCCGGGTCGAGGACGCGACCAGGAGATGGATGGGACCGCGGAGTGCGGGGCAACGACCGCTACGAGGTTGACGATCACCTCTCCCAGTTCGAGGCCGAGATGGGTCGGACTCGAAAGGAGCGGGACAAGGCAGTCGAGCATGCCGAGGACCTCGCCTACCAGGTGGAGGTGCTCCGGGCCAAGCTGCACGAGTCCCGCCGCATGCTCGCCCAGCCGCGCGCCTTCGACGCCGTCTCCGGCCAGGCCGAGCAGATGCTCCGCACTGCCGAGATGCAGGCCCAGCAGCTGCGCGCCGACGCCGAGCGCCAGCTGCGCGACTCCCAGGCCGCCACCCAGCGGATCATGGCCGAGGCCGCCGAGCGCACCGCCCGGCTGGAGGCCGAGCTCACCGCCCGCCGCCGCCAGCTGGAGGACGAGCTCACCGAGCTGCGCCGCACCGCCGAGCAGCACGTCAACGGCTGGGCCGAGCAGACCAGGACCGGCTCCGAGCAGGAGGCCCAGCGCCTGCTCCAGGACGCCCGCGCCGAGGCCGAGCGCATGGTCGCCGCCGCCCGCGCGGAGGCCGTCGCGCTCTCCGACCAGGCCCGCGCCCAGACCGCCGCCGACGTCGACGCCGCCCGCGGCGAGGCCCAGGCCGCCGCCGAGGCCGCCCTCCAGCGGGCCCAGAGCGACGCCGAGCGCCTGCTGCGCGCCGCCTCCGAGCACGCCCAGCAGGCCGGCGCCCAGGCCGCCGCCGACGTGGACGCCGCCCGCGGCGAGGCCCAGCAGCAGCTGGCCGCCGCGCACGCCGCCGCCGAGCAGCAGCTCGCCGTCGCGAAGGCCGAGATCGGCCGGCTCAAGGAGCAGGCCTCCGCCGAGCAGATCCGGGCCGAGCAGCAGCTCGCCCACGCCCAGGCCGAGATAGAGCGGCTGCGCGCCGAGGCGATCGCCGAGGCCGAACGCACCCGCCGCGAGTCCGCCGAGCTGCGGGCCCAGGCCGAACAGGCCGCCGAACAGCTCCAGGCCGACGCCGAGGCCGCCGCCGAACGCAAGGCCGCCGACGGCGAGGCCGCCAACGAGCAGCGCTCGCAGACCGCCCGTGCCGAGGTCGCCCGGATGGTCGCCCACGCCACCAAGGAGGCCGAGGCGATCCGCGCCGAGGCCACCACCAAGCAGGCCGAGGCGGAGGCCGCCAAGGCCGCCGCCGCCGAGGAGAGCGAACGGCTGCGGGCCACCGCCGAATCGGTGGCCGGCGAGCTGCGCGCCGAGGCCGAGGCCGCGATCGCCGAACTGCGCGCCCAGGCCGACCGGGAGGTCGCCGAACTCCGCGCCCACGCCGAGGCCGAGGCCCAGCGGCTGCGCCACGCGGCCGAGGAGGAGGGCCGGGCGGCCGGCGCCAAGGAAGCCACCGTCCACCTCGCCAAGGCCGCCAAGACCGCCGAGGAGGTGCTCGGCCAGGCCGACCAGGACGCCGAGACCGCCCGCACCGAGGCCGCCACCGAGGCCGAGCGGATCCGCACCGAGGCCGCCGCCGAGGCACAGCGCCTGCGCGAGCAGGCCCAGGCCGCAGTCGAGCAGGCCCAGAACGCCGCGCTCGACGACGCCGCCGCGATCCGCGAGCGGATCGAGCAGATGCAGGACGAGGCGGCCCGGCTGCGGGCCGAGGCCGAGGAGCTGCGCGCCCAGGCCGCCGCCGAGGCCGACCGGGTGCGCGGCGAGGCCCGCCGCCAGGCCGTCGTGCAGATCGAGGAGTCGGCGAAGAACGCCGAGGAACTGCTCACCAGGGCCAAGGCCGACGCCGACGAGCTGCGCGCGGGCGCCGCCGGGGAGATCGAGCGGCTGCGCGCGCAGGCCCAGGAACAGGCCGCCGAGACCCAGGGCCGGGCCGAGCAGACCCTCGCCCGGGCCCGCACCGAGGCCGAGAAGACCACCACCGCCGCCGAGCAGCAGGGCCAGGACGCCCTCGCCGCCGCCAAGGCCGCGGCCGCCGAGAACCGCGCCGCCGCCGAGCGCGAGACCGCCGAACTCCGCCGGGACGCGACCGAGTTCGACCAGCGGGTCCGGGCCGAGGCGAACGCCGCCGCGACCGCCCTCAGCGCCGAGGCGCAGGCCGAGGCGAACGCCGTCCGGGACGCCGCGGTGGCCGACGCCGAGCGCATCCGCACCGAGGCCGACGCCGAGGCCGCCCGTACCCGCAGCGAGGCCGAGGCCGCCGCGAACGCGCTGCGGGAGGAGAGCCGGCGCGAGCACGAGGAGGCCGCCGCCGGGCTGCGCCGCGAACGCGAGGAGACCGCCGAGCAGCTGGCCGCCGCCCAGGCCGCCCACGAGCAGGCCGAGCAGACGGCGACCGAGCTGCGGGCCCTCGCCGAGCGGGAGAGCGCCGAACTGCGCGAGCTCGCCGAGCGCGAGACCACCGAACTGCGCGAGCTCGCCGAGCGCGAGACCACCGAACTGCGCGAACTCGCCGAACGCGAGACCACCGAGCAGCGCACCGCCGCCGAGGCGTACGCCGCCGACGTCCGGGCCAAGGCCGAACAGGCCGCCACCGAACTCACCGAACGCACCACCGCCGAGACCACCGAACAGCGCGAGGCGACCGAACAGCACGTCGCCGAGCTGCGCGCCCTCGCCGAGCGCGAGACCACCGAACAGCGCGAGCTCGCCGAGCGCGAGACCACCGAACAGCGCGAGCTCGCCGAGCGCGAGACCACCGAACTGCGCGAACTCGCCGAACGCGAGACCACCGAGCAGCGCACCGCCGCCGAGGCGTACGCCGCCGACGTCCGGGCCAAGGCCGAACAGGCCGCCACCGAACTCACCGAACGCACCACCGCCGAGACCACCGAACAGCGCGAGGCGACCGAACAGCACGTCGCCGCCCAGCGTGCCGAAGCCGAGGAACTGCTGGAGGGCGCCCGGAGCGCCGCCGAGCAGCGCCAGGCCGAGGCCGCCCGGGACGCCAAGGCCGTCCGGGAGAAGGCCGCCGCCGAGCTGGCGTTCGCCGCCGAGCAGGCCGAGACGGTCCGCGCCGAGGCCGGCCGCGAGCTGTCCGAGGCCCGCGCCACCGCCGACAGCATCCGGGCCGAGGCCACCGCCGTCCTGGAGCAGGCCCGGGTCGACGGCGAGGAGCTGGTCGCCGCCGCCCGCGTCGAGGGCGCCGCCCTGGTCGAGGCCGCCGAGGAGGAGGCCGCCGAGGTCCGCCAGTCGGTGGCCGGCATGCACGAGGCCGCCGCCGAGCAGATCGCCGAGCGGAAGGCCGCCGCCGAGCGGGAGGCCGCCGAGGTCCGCGACCGGGCCGAGCAGGCCGCCGCCGAACTGCGCGAGCTGGCCGAGCGCGAGACCGCCGAGCAGCGGGCCCTCGCCGACGCCGAGACCACCGCCCTGCGCGAACTCGCCGACGCCGAGACCGCCGAGCAGCGGGCCCTCGCCGACCACGAGACCGCCGAACTGCGCGCCCGTACCGACGCCGAGACCACCGCCCTGCGCGAGCTGACCGAACGCGAGCTGGCCGCCGAACGCGAGGCCCACGAGGCCGAGTTGGGCCGTCAGCGCGCCGAGGCCCAGGCCTACGACGAGCACCTGCGGGCGGAGGCCGACGCCGTACTGCACGCGGCCCGGGAGGCCGCCGGGCAGTTGCGCGCGGACGCCGAGGCCCAGGCCGTCCGGACGATGGCCGCCGCCGACGAGCGCTCGGCCGGCCTGGTCGCCGACGCCGAGGAGCTGGCCGCCGCCCTGCGCGCCGAGGCCGAGGAGTACGCGCTCGCCACCCGGACCCTCGCCGACGAGTACGACGCCGCCGCCCACGGCCGCGCCGACGCGTACGACGCGGAGACCCGGGAGGCCGCCGAGCAGTTCGACAAGGCCACCCGCGAGCAGGCCAACTCCGTCCTGGAGAAGGCCTTCGCGGACGCCGAGTCGCTCGGCGAGGACGCCCAGACCACCGCACTGGCCACCACCGCCGCCGCCGAGGAGCAGGCGGACGCGATGGTCGCCGCCGCCCGCAAGGAGGCCGACCGGCTGGTCGCCGCCGGCGAGGCGGCCGGCCAGGCCGCGGTGGAGAAGGGCCGGTCCGACGCCGACACGCTGCTCGCCGAGGCCCGCCGGGACTCCACCGCGATCCGCGAGCGCGCCGAGGAGTTGCGCGAGCGCACCGACGCCGAGGTGGAGGCGCTGCACGAGCGCGCCCGCAAGGAGAACGCGGCGGCCATGAAGTCGGCCGGCGAGCGGGTCGACGCCCTGGTGACGGCCGCTCAGGAGCAGCTGACCGAGGCCGAGGAGCAGGCGGTGGCCACCGTCGCCGAGGCCGAGGACCGGGCGGCGGCGCTGGTCGCGGCCGCCGAGGACCGCGCGGGCGAGCTCACCTCGGAGGCGTCCGCGGAGGCCAGCAAGGTCCGGATCTCGGCCGTCCGCAAGGCCGAGGGGCTGCTGAAGGAGGCGGAGACCAAACTCGCCGACTCCACCAGCCGCGCCGAGGCGCTCATCGTCAAGGCCGAGGCCAAGCTCCAGTCGGCCGAGGCCGAGGCCGAGGAGCGGCTGGAGAACGCCGCCACCGAGGCGGAGAAGCGGCTGCGGGACGCCGACCGCAGCGCGGACGAGCAGGTCGAACTGGCCAAGGCGGAGGCCGAACGGCTGCTCGCCGAAGCGCAGGCCGAGGCGAAGCGGGTCACCGACGAGGGCCGGCGCGAGCTGGACGAACTGGTGCGGCGACGCAAGGACATCAACACCGAGATCTCCAGGGTGCAGGACGTGCTGTCCGCGCTGGAGGCGTTCGAGGCACCGGCACCGGTCGCCCAGACCAACGGGGGAAGCAGCACCAAGAAGGACGGGGGTGCCAAGGCGGGTGCCGGAATTGGTTCCCCCCGGTCGGGCGGCAATCGTTCCAAGAACGCACCACCCGATTGAGCGGACATTGTCCGCGGGACGACGGCATCTCGCCGTCGACACTCCGGTACCGTGTCAGGATTCCCTCAACCACCTCAGCGGTTTGACGACAGGAAGCCCAGAACCCCATGAGCGACAGTCACTCCCCTCACGGCTTCGACCTGGTGCGCCGTGGGTACGAGCGCGCCCAGGTCGACGAGCGGATCACCAAGCTGGTGGCCGACCGTGACAGTGCCCTGACCCGGATCAGCGCGCTCGAGAAGCGCATCGAGGAACTCCACCTGGAGACCCAGACCGCGCAGGCGGCGGTCACCGAGGCGGAGCCCTCGTACGCCGGTCTCGGCGCCCGGGTCGAGAAGATCCTGCGACTGGCCGAGGAGGAGGCCAAGGACCTGCGCGACGAGGCGCACCGCGCCTCCGAGCAGCACCGCGAGCTCGCCGAGGCCGCTGCCCAGCAGGTCCGCACCGAGGCCGAGAACTACGCCAAGGACCGCAAGGCCAAGGCGGAGGACGAGGGTCTGCGGATCGTCGACAAGGCCAAGAGCGACAGCGCCCAGCTGCGCGCCGAGGCCAACAAGGACGCCCAGAACAAGCGCGAGGAGGCGGACGCCCTCTTCGAGGAGACCCGCACCAAGGCCGCCCAGGCCGCGCTGGAGTTCGAGACCAACCTGGCCAAGCGCCGCGAGCAGTCCGAGCGTGACCTGGCCGCCCGTCAGGCCAAGGCCGAGAAGCGCCTGGCCGAGATCGAGCACCGGGCCGAGCAGCTGCGCCTGGAGGCCGAGAAGCTGCGCACCGACGCCGAGCGCCGCGCCCGCCAGACCGTCGAGACGGCGCAGCGCCAGTCCGAGGACATCGTGGCGGACGCCAACGCCAAGGCCGACCGGATCCGCAGCGAGTCCGAGCGCGAGCTGGCGGCGCTCACCAACCGCCGCGACAGCATCAACGCCCAGCTGACCAACGTCCGCGAGATGCTGGCGACGCTGACCGGCGCGGCCGTGGCCGCCGCCTCGCTGCCGGGCGACGACACCATGGGCGTGCCCGCCCAGCAGTCGCGCTGACGCCGCCGCCGGGCGCCGGCGCCCGGCGGTACGTGCGGAACGGACGGCACGTGCGGAACAGCAGGCAGGCCCTCACCCACCCGGGTGAGGGCCTGCCGTCTTTCCACCGTCATCATCTCGGGTGACCTGGGTGAGCGGGCGTCACCTGGGGTAGGCCCCGTCGGGCCGCTGGTGCCCGCTGCTGAGCTGGTTGCCCTCGTCGTCGGAGACGGTGCCGAACCACGAGGTGCACCAGACCGACACCGAGTCCGGCCAGTACTGCACCTCGAACGGGTGGCCGGAACCGTGGTCGCCGTACGAGGTGACGATGAAGGTCTCGCCGGGGCGCAGCCAGTAGTCCTCGCCGAGCGGTTCCAGGGTCAGTTCGACCAGGCCCTCGCCGCGGTTGGTCACGGGCATCCGGCCGGTCACCTCCAGCGCCGAGAAGTCCCAGCCGGTCGCTTCCTCCCTCATCCCGCCGTCACCCGGGCCAGCAGGTCGCGGACGGCGGTGTTGAACGCCTCCGGTGCCTCCAGGGCGCTCAGATGGCCCGCCCCGGGAATGACGGTCAGTTCGGCGTCCGGCCTGGCCCGGAGCATCGGTTCGGCCTCCTCCGGCGCCACCAGGCCGTCCTGCGCGCCCGCGACGACGGCGGTGGGCACCCGCAGCCCGGCCAGCACGTCCAGCGCGTCCGGCCGGGCCGCCATGGCCCGCTGGGCCCAGGCGACGGCGGCCGGCGACGCGGCCGCGACCAGCGACCGCACCCGCTCCACCAGGTGCAGCGAGTCCGGCCCGAGCTGCCCGGCGGCGACCTCCTCGTCGAGCAGCAGCTGGACGCTGCCCCGGGCGGTGACGGCGGCCGCGATCCGCTCCCGGTTGGCCCGGACGGCGTCGGTGTCGGCCGTGGCGCGGGTGCTGGCCAGCAGCAGTCCGGCCAACCGGTCCGGGTGGCGGCGGGCGAAGGCCAGCGCCACGTAGCCGCCCATGGAGAGCCCGCCGACCACCGCGCGCTCGATCCCGGCCGCGTCCAGCAGCAGGGCGAGGTCGTCGGCGACCAGGTCCAGCGAGGGTTCGTCGGCCCCCAGCTCGGTGCCGCCGAAGCCGCGCTGGTCCGGGGCGAGCACCCGGGCCTCGTCGCCGGTCAGACCGGGCAGCGCGTCCAGTTGGGCGGACCACATCGAGGCGTTCAACGGAAAGGCGTGCAGCAGCACGAGGGGTGTTCCGGTGCCGCTCTCGCGGACCGACACTGCGGAGGGGGGCTGGGTCATGGGCCCACCGTATTCCGGCACGCCCGGCGGGCCCACTCAGCGGGCCGCGATATCCGCTTTGTCCTAGCCTTACCAAAAGTAAGGGAGCGCGAATGATCGAGTTGCACGACCTGACAAAACGTTACGGCAGGACCCTCGCGGTGGACCGGCTCAGCTTCCAGGTCCCCCAGGGCGTGGTCACCGGCTTCCTCGGCCCCAACGGCGCGGGCAAGTCCACCACGATGCGCATGATCCTCGACCTCGACCGCCCCACCAGCGGCCGGGTCACCATCGACGGCAAGCGCTACGGGCAGCTCAGCGAACCGCTCAAGTACATCGGCGCGCTGCTGGAGGCCAAGGCCGTCCACCCCGGCCGCACCGCCCGCGACCACCTGCTCTGGCTCGCCCAGAGCAACCGCATCCCGACCCGCCGGGTGGACGAGGTGCTCAACCTGGTGGGCCTCGCCCCGGTCGCCCGCAAGCGGGCCCGCGGCTTCTCGCTCGGCATGGGCCAGCGCCTGGGCATCGCCTCCGCACTGCTCGGCGACCCGGAGATCGTCATGTTCGACGAGCCGGTCAACGGACTGGACCCGGAGGGCATCCTCTGGATCCGCAACCTGATGAAGCGGCTCGCCACCGAGGGCCGGACCGTCTTCGTCTCCTCCCACCTGATGAGCGAGATGGCCGTCACCGCCGACCACCTGGTGGTCATCGGCAAGGGCCGGCTGCTCGCCGACCTGCCGATGCCGGAGTTCATCCGGCGCAACTCCCGCTCCGCCGTCCGGCTTCGCACCCCGCACCCCGAGCGCCTGCTCGACGCCCTGTCCGGCGCCGGTCTCCGGTCCGAACCCGGGCCCGGCGGCTCCTACGAGGTGGTCGACGGCGATCTCGCCCGGCTCGGCGACCTGGCCTCGGCCCACGGCGTCGTCCTGCACGAACTCAGCCCGCAACAGGCCTCGTTGGAGGAGGCGTTCATGCAGATGACGGCCGACTCGGTGGAGTACCACGCGGGCGACGGCCCGGGCCGGGACGCGGCCGGCGCACCCGGCGTCTGGGGCGCCGGCTGGAAGGCGGACGGCGCCCCGCGGACCGCGACGGCCCGGCAGGAGGAGAACTGAGATGACGTCCTTCCCGGCGATCCTGCGCTCCGAGTGGACGAAGATCCGCAGCGTCCGCTCGACGATCTGGACGCTCGCGCTGACCTTCGTCGTCACCGTCGGCATCGGCGCGCTGCTGTCCCTGCTCACCAACAGCAACTTCGGCGAGTTCCGGCGGGGCGACCAGTCCGTCTTCGACGCCACCGGCACGGCCTTCTCCGGCATCATGCTCGGCGAGCTCGCCATCATCGTGTTCGGCGTGCTGGCCATCGGCAACGAGTACAGCACCGGCATGATCCGGGTCACCCTGGCCGCCGTCCCGCAGCGCGGCACCCTGCTCACCGGCAAGGCGGTGGTGCTCGGCACGATGGCCCTGGCGGTCTCGGTGGTGACGGCCTTCGTCACCTTCTTCACCGGCCAGGCGCTGCTCGGCTCGCACTCCACCAGCCTCGACCAACCGCACGTGCTGCGCGCGGTGTTCGGCGCCGCGCTGTACCTGACGATGCTCTGCCTGTTCTCGGCCGGCGTCACCACGATGCTGCACAGCCAGACGCTGGCACTGGGCGTACTGGTCCCGTTCTTCTTCCTGCTCTCGCCGATCCTCTCGGCGGTGCCGAAGGTCAAGACCCTGGCCCACTACTTCCCGGACTACGCGGGGTCGCGGATGCTGCTGGTGTACGAGCAGCACGGCCAGCCGTACGGGCCGTGGGCGGGCTTCGTGATCTGCCTGGCCTGGACGCTCGCCGCCCTGCTCGGCGGCGCGCTGGTGCTCAAGAACCGGGACGCCTGACCGGCTCAGTACCGCGGAGCGCCGCGGCCCCGCAGGACGTTGGAGGCCCGGCGCTCCCGCGCGCCCCAGCAGGCGCGGTGCCAGTGCCGCCGGTCGTCCACGCCCGCGCCGTGCATCGGCCAGGCCACCACGTGGCCCATCCCGGGCGGGATCTCCTGGTCGCAGCCCGGGCACCGGTAGTGCCGCCCGGCCGTCCCGGCGACCGTCTGGACCACCCAGTCGTCGCCCTGGTGGCTCTCGGTGCGGCGCAGCGATCCGCCGAGCGGGGAGGCCTGCTCGGCGCTCCCGCCCGGGTCGGCGCTCTTGATCCGGTTGCGGCGCGGCGACACGTCGGACTACCTCTCTTCCGGGATTTCGGGTCGTTCCAGCCTACGGCCGGCCGCCCCTCCGGCAGGCCACTATCACGGCATCGTCCGACGCTCCCGCGTTTTTGCCGAGATCCACCCGATCTTCGACGAAATCCGGGTTTCCGCGTGCCATTGGCACATGACATCGGATACCCACAAGGGGAACAGGCGGGGCCCGCAGACCCTGCGCGCACCCGAGGAGGCCCCACCATGACCAAGACCAGCGCCCGTGCCGAGACCCGTCGGCCCGTCGGAGTCCGGCCGCCCGCCCCCGGGCCGGTGCTGACCTCGCCCCTCCCGGTCACGGCCGCGGCGGGCGAGCCGCTGCCCGTGCCGCAGCGGGCGGGCGCGCTCCCGCCGGACACCGCGCCGGTGCGGGTCGGCGCGTTCCTGCTGTCCGCGCAGTTCCCCGGGCAGAGCCACCGCGAGGCGCTGGACCGCACCGTCCGGGCCGCCGTCGAGGCCGAACGCGCGGGCCTGGACAGCGTCTGGCTGGCCGAGCACCACTTCGTCCCGTACGGGGTCTGCCCCAACGCCGCCACGCTGGCCGCGCTGCTGCTCGGCCGCACCCGCCGGATCGGCGTCGGCACGGCGGTCAGCGTGCTCTCCACCGCCCACCCGGTGGCGCTCGGCGAGCAGGCCGCGCTGCTGCACCTCACCTCGGACGGGCGCTTCACGCTCGGGGTGGGCCGCGGCGGCCCCTGGATCGACCTGGACGTGTTCGGCGGCGGCGTGGACGCCTTCGAGAACGGCTTCCCGGAGCGGCTGGACCTGCTGCTGCGCTGGCTGCGCGGCTCCCGGGTCGGCGCGGACGGCCCGCAGTTCGCCTTCCCCGAGGTGGCGGTGGTGCCGCGCGCCACCGAACCGGTGCGCCGGTCCGGACTGGGCAGCTGGCTCGGTCTCGGCGAGCGGTCCGGTCCGGTGCGCTTCCCGCGCCAGCGCCAGGACGTCGAGGGCCTCGGCGAGGGCGTCGGTGAGGAACTCGACCCGTCCGGGCGGCCGGTGGCCGGCCCGCCGATGGTGGTCGCGTGCACCTCTCCGAGCGGGGTGCGGCTGGCCGCCGAACGCGGCCTGCCGATGCTGCTCGGCATGCACTCCGGCGACGACGACAAGCTGCGCATGCTGGAGCTGTACCGCAGCGCCTGGCTGGCCGCCGGGCGCGGCGAGGAGCAGCTGCGCCGGGTGAACCGACGGCACGTCGCGGCCGGGGTGGCCCAGGTCGACGACCGCACCTCGGCGGCCCGCGCCACCCTGCTGAACGCCATGCCGGGCTGGTTCGAGTACGGGCTCGGCGCCCACCGCACCGTGGACGGCCGGGAGCGCAAGATGCGCGACCCGCGCGAGTACACCGAACTCCTCTGCGACCTGCACGCGGTGGGCACGCCGCGACAGTGCGCCGACCGGCTGCTGGCCACCGCCGAGCGGACCGGCATCCGCCGCTTCGCGCTGCTCGCGGAGGGCAGCGGCGACCGCGAGGCGACCCTGCACAACATCGCCCGGCTCGGCTCCGAGGTGCTGCCGCAGCTGGGGTGAGCCCGGGGGTGGAGCGGCCGGGCCCGGTCCGGGCCGCCGCCCCTCCCCCCGCACCGGGGGACGGGGGCGGCCCGACGACCTTCCGGACCGTTACGGCCCGGCATCGGCGGTGCTGCCGGGTCAGCAGTCCCGCAGTTCCTCGGACTGGTTGAGCAGCTGCTCCCGGACCGAGGTGAAGCGTGCGTGCCGTGCCTCGTTGGCGTCCGACGGCAGGAAGACCGCCACCCGGTGACAGTTCTGGAAGGCCAGCCGCACCCCGAAGTGCCGCTGCAGGGCCCCCCGGATGGCGTCGCTGGCGAGGGCCCGCAGGAGCTGGCCGCGGGCCTGCTCGCTGGGCGGCGGTACCTGGTTGTCGGCGAAGTCGGTACCGTCGACCTTCGCCTGGGCGACCAGCGAGCTGATCAGGTCCCAGGCGTACGGCAGCGAGACGCGGACGCAGTCGACGAATTCCCGCTCGTCGACCTCGCCCCGCTCGGCCTTTTCCAGCAGGGCCGGTGAGACGTCGAGCGACATGGATTCTCCTCTCGCGGTCCACCCGCGCGGCGCCCGGGTGGTCGTGCGTAGTCCAAGCTCACAGTGAGGGTGGGCGGATCGCGCGTGGTGTCCGGAACGCCGTGGAACGGGCGTTTTTGACACCCTGCGAAGGCGGCGGCACCACGGGACGTGACGTCCCGGACACCGACCGCGCTCGGAACAGCGTGGCAGTCAACGGCGGGACGGGCCGGTCATTCCTGTGGATTGCTTCGGAAATACGCGGCGGTGCACCACATTGGCCGGATCCCGTCGGATCGTTCATCTGAAGTCTCCGTCCCCGTTGACAGCGATCCCGCACGCGTGCCGTCACGTACGGTAGCGACCCCAGGACGTGGGCGCCAGACCGCGACGGGCGGTGAGCGGAATTGCCGAGCCTCCATGTTCGCGGGGTTCCCGGTTTCTTCACCCGGTCGTCGTGGAATCGCATCAACTGGCCCCGGTGGGCTAGCGTGGTCGACCGTGCGTCTCGTAATTGCCCGCTGCTCAGTCGACTATGCCGGTCGGCTCTCCGCCCATCTGCCCTCCGCCACCAGGCTCATCCTGGTCAAGGCCGACGGCAGCGTCAGCATCCACGCCGACGACCGCGCCTACAAGCCGCTCAACTGGATGTCCCCACCGTGCGCGCTCAAGGAGGCGGACGGGGTCTGGACGGTGGAGAACAAGGCCGGCGAGAAGCTCATCATCACGCTGGAGGAGGTGCTGCACGACTCCTCCCACGAACTCGGGGTGGACCCGGGCCTGATCAAGGACGGCGTCGAGGCGCACCTCCAGGAGCTGCTCGCGGACCGGATGGAGGTGCTCGGCGCCGGCTGGTCCCTGATCCGCCGCGAGTACCCCACCGCGATCGGCCCGGTCGACATCCTCTGTCGCGACTCGGACGGCGCCACGGTGGCCGTCGAGATCAAGCGCCGCGGCGAGATCGACGGCGTCGAGCAGCTCACCCGCTACCTCGAACTCCTCAACCGGGACCCGCTGTTGGCCCCGGTCAAGGGCATCTTCGCCGCCCAGGAGATCAAGCCCCAGGCCCGCGTGCTGGCCACCGACCGGGGCATCGGCTGCGTGGTGCTGGACTACGACGAGTTGCGCGGCATCGACGACGACAAGCTCAAGCTGTTCTGACCGGTCAGCTCGCGGACGGCGAGGGCGTCGTCGGCGGAGGACTGGACGTCCCGGTCGCGGGGCCCGTGGCGGGCGGCTGGGTGGTCGCGGTCGCCGAGGGCGACGTGGTCGACGGCTTCGGCGGGGGCGGCGTGCTGGCGCCTCCGCCGGGCTGAGTGCCCCCGGAGTTGCCACCGCCACCGCTGCCACCGCCGGTGCCGCCACCACTACCGCCGCCGCTGCCACCCTGCGGCGGGCCGGACTGCTGGGCCGGCGGCTGCGACTGTCCCGGTGCGGGCGGCTGCGACTGCTGCGACTGCTCGGTGGCCCCCGCGGTCTCGCTCGGCCCACGGCTCGGCTTCTTCGACGCGCTCGGCGAGTGCGAGGCGCCACCGCTCGCCGACGGTTCCGGGCTGGTCCCGCCCGCCGCCGCACCGCCCCCCGCGTCCGTCCCCGGCGCCCCCGTGCCCGGCGCCCCCGTACCGGTGGCACCGGCGCCGGCGGTCGGGCCACCGACGTGCGGGGACGGGAGCGGCCCGCCCTGCCCGCCGTCGGGGTCGTCGAGCCGGGTGTGCGGGTCGTTGCCCGGGTGCTGCTCCGGACCGGTGGCGCTCATCGCCACCGCCGTCCCGAGCGCCCCGAGCGCGAGGACGGCCGCCGACGCGGCGATCACCCGACGCCTGGTCCCGGAGCGCAGGCTGGACGGCACCTTGGCTATCGCGCGGATGACGGGCCGCCGCACGGGCGCCGGCCCGGGGGACGCCGCGGGCGGCAGCTGCCGCCCGTCGGCGCGCAGCAGGTCCAGCATCCGGCCGGCTGCCGCGACGCCGCGCTGCTCGCCGGCGGCGGACCGCAGGGTGAGCGCCGTCTCCAGCTCGGCCATCGCCCGGGACGGCTCCCGGACGCAGAACGCGTGCACGCCCGCCTCGTGGTGGAACCAGGCCTGGTCGGTGCCGGAGCCCGTCCGGCGGGCCGCCTCCAGCCCCAGCTCCAGGACCCTCTCCCAGGCGCCCCAGCGCAGCGCCAGCGCCAGCGCGGGTGCGGCCGCCCGGGCCAGGCGCACGACGGCGTCGTGCCGGCCGGCCGCCCGGTCCGCGACCAGCACGCCGACCACCACCTCCGCCTCGGCCGCGACCTGTTCCAGCGACACCGAGCTGTGCCCGACCCACCAGGCGAAGTGCTGGGCGGCGCCGTCCAGGCAGCCGCGGGCCGGCCAGTGCGGGGCGAGCAGGTCCAGCACCCCGGCGGTCAGCCGGTGGTGCCCGCCGATGGACACCGCCAGCCCGGCGTCGGCGAGCTCGGCGAGGGCGCTCTCGCCCTGGCCGACGTCGATCAGCGCGGGCAGGTGCGGCGCGGTGGGACACTCGCCGCCGAGCGCGACGGCGAGCCTCAGGACGGCCTGGGCGGGCTCGCTCAGCCCCTCCGCGAGCCGGACGGCGGGTGAGGCGGTCTCGGCGACGGACGGCAGCGGGACGGTGCGGCGCAGCGCGTTCTCACGGACGGCCGGATCGGGGTCGTGGACGGGCTCCTCGACCGCGCCGAAGACCCCCATCCGGTCCTCCTCGGCGGCGACCAGCGCGTCCACCGCCACGTCCCGCTGGCGCAGCAGCGCGGCGGCCTGGACGAAGCGCAGCGGCAGTCCCTCTGACTCGAACCAGAGGTCGACCGCCCAGGCCTTCTCCTCGACGTCCAGCGGCCGCCCGGCCTGGCGGGCGGCGAGGGCGAGGCAGGCGGAGCGGGAGAGACCGGCGACCAGGTGGTCCTGCAAGCGGGAGCCGGGTGGCGGCGCCGGGCTCCCGGGGGCGGCGGAGATCAGGAAGGCGCAGCCGGGGGCGAGGGCGAGCAGGTCCTCCAGCTCGGCGCCGGACTGCTCCGCGCCGTCGACGACCACGATCGCGCCGACCTCGGCGAGGTGCACGGCCAGCTGACCCGGATCGGGCCGGTAGCCGGGGGCGTGGTGGGTGGCCGCGAAGAGGTCCTGGAGCAGGTCGGCGGCGGTGCGGCGGTGCCCGCAGAGCTGGACGACGCCACCGGGGGCGAGGTCGGCGGCGGCCTCGGCGACGGCCGACAGCAGCGCGCTGCGGCCCGAGCCGGCCTGGCCGACCAGGCGTATCGAGCGGCCCTCGGCGAGCAGGCCGAGGAGTTCGGCGACGTCGGCCTCGCGGTCGAGCAGCGGCAGGTCGGCGGGCCCGGCACCGAGGGCGAGCGGGCCGACCGCGCGGCCGACGCCGCCGACCGGGCCCCGGGCGGGCTCGCTGCGCTCGATCCGGCGCGGCCGGGGCCGCCACTCCTCGGGGCAGGGCCTGACCTCGGAGCCGTCCGGGGCGCCGACGCCGACCAGCAGGGCGCCGGAGACGAGCTCGCCGCCTCGGGTGCGGGCGGCCTCCTGCCGGAACTCCCCGGTTGGCTGTGCCACGTTCTGCTCCGCATCCTGCTTGGCCGCCGGCGTCCCGCGCCGACCGGCTGACGTCTCGGTCGCGGCCGCGCGCGGGCTGGGGGCAGCTGGCTGGGGCGGCCGTCATCTGACGGGCAGACTCTTGCACATCCGGGCCCGCCCGCGCAGGGGCGGCCCGGTCGGGGGCCGGGCGACGGCTGATCAGAGCCAGCTCAGGGCCCGGGCGACGGCCGATCAGAACCAGGTCGGAGCCGGACGAAGAGCGGGCGGGGACCGAACGAAGGCAGGGATCGAACGAGCACCGGGGCCGGACGGGGGCAGGGACCGGACGGGGGCAGGGACCGGACGGGGGCAGGAGCGGCCAGGCCCTAGAGGGCGATCCCGTGGGCCTCGGTGACGCCGTCCACGGCCAGGATGCGGTGCAGCTTGGTGGCCACCAGCAGCCGCTGGAGCTGGGCCGGGACGGAGCGCAGCACCAGCCGCCGGCCGATCCGGCCAGCCCTGCGGTGGGTGCCCATGATCACGCCGAGGCCGGTGGCGTCCCAGAACTCCAGCCGGGCGAGGTCGAGCACGAGGTCGCCGAGGCCGCCGTCCACGGCCTGGTGCAGCCGGGCGCGCGCATCGGCGGCGGTGCGCACGTCGAGGCGGCCTTCGATGGCCAGCGCCCTGTGGTCGCCGGTGATGCGCATGCTCTCCTCCTTCGCCTGACCGGTCCGGTACGGGGGTGGTCCGACCCGGCCGTGCCGGGGCGGGGGGTGGGGGTGTCCATCCGGGCGGGCCGTGGCCCCTCGCCCGGGTCCGGTCGCAGCCTCGTCGTGCTGGGCCGGGTCTCCCTCTTCTGACGGCGAACCAGCAGCGCAGGTTGCTGGTTCCGGCCAGATCTGAAGCAACTTCACTCGTCCGAGGGAATATACGCAGTCAGTCTCCACACCTACGCTCGATTACCGCCCAAATCACCCGTCTGCGGCACCTGGCGTGAGGAAACTCACCCGCCCCCGAGCGGGCGGGCCGTACGGTGTTCCGCCGCACGGCCCGCCCGGTCGCCGGGCGTCGTCGTTCACCCGTTCCGGCGGGGGCTCACTTGCCCTCGTACGGGTAGAAGCCGCGGCCGCTCTTGCGGCCGAGGTCGCCGGCGGTGACCATGCGCGCCATGATCTCCGGGGCGGCGAACTTCTCGTCCTGGGTCTCGTCGTAGATGTTGCGGGCGGCGTGCAGCAGGATGTCCACGCCGGTCAGGTCGGCGGTCTCCAGCGGGCCCATCGGGTGGCCGAAGCCGAGGCGGCAGGCGGTGTCGATGTCCTCGGCGGTGGCGACGCCCGACTCGTACAGCTTGGCGGCCTCGACGACCAGCGCGGTGATCAGGCGGGTGGTGACGAAGCCGGCCACGTCCCGGTTGACCACCACGACGTCCTTGCCGACACCCTCGGCGAAGGCGCGGGCGGCGGCCAGGGTCTCGTCGCTGGTCTTGTAGCCGCGGACCAGCTCGACGAGCTTCATCAGCGGCACCGGCGAGAAGAAGTGCACGCCGACGACCGACTCGGGGCGCCGGGTGGCGGCGGCGATCCGGGTGATCGGGATGGCGGAGGTATTGGAGGCCAGCACCGCGCCGTCCTTGGCGAGCTTGTCGAGCTCCCGGAAGACGCCCTCCTTGACCTCGAACTGCTCGAACACGGCCTCGACCACGATGTCGGCCTCGGCGACGGCGCCCAGGTCGGTGGTGGTGGTGATCCGGCCCAGCGCGGCCTCGGCGTCCTCGGCGCTCAGCCGGCCCTTGGCGACGAACTTCGCGTAGGAGGCGCGGATGCCCGCGAGACCGCGCTGCAGGGCCTCCTCCGTGACGTCCCGCAGCACCACCGGGTGGCCGGCCTGCGCGGACACCTGGGCGATGCCGGCGCCCATCAGGCCGGCACCGATCACGGCGATCTGCTTGCTGGACGCATTGCTCATGGCTGGGTCTCCCGATGCCGTCGCCGCCCTGGGGCGGGCCCTGAAGGCGGCTCAGGGCAGGGGTCACCGCCGGAGAGCCGCGTCGCTCGTTGCCGGGACTCTAATGCCCAATCCGGCCCCGTGGTGTCAATCGGGAGTGTGATCTGCGCCCGACCTGGTCGGGCGACCCAGACCCGCCGTGACCAGCCGATCGGACCGGCCGACCGGACCATCTGACCGGACCGGCCGACCGGACCGTCAGACGCTCAGACGGTCAGCCCGAGGTCCTGCGCCAGGATCGCCGCCTGCACCCGGTTGCGCAGCCGCAGCTTCGCCAGGATCCGGCTGACGTGCGTCTTGGTGGTCGCCTCCGCCATCTCCAGCCGGGCCGCGATCTCCCCGTTGGACAGCCCGGCCCCGATGCAGGCCAGCACCTCCCGCTCACGCGGGGTCAGTCCGGCCACCGCCTCCCTGGCTTCCGGCCCGACCGCCCGGTCCGGCCGGGCGAAGGCGCCGATCAGCCGCCTGGTCACCGAGGGCGCCAGCATGCCGTCCCCGCGCGCCACCGTCCGGACGCCCTCGACCAGGGTGTCCGCCTCCAGGTCCTTGAGCAGGAACCCGGCCGCGCCGGCCCGCAGCGCGCCGTAGACGTACTCGTCCAGGTCGAAGGTGGTCAGCACGAGCACCTGGCCGGCCCCGGCGGCGACCACCTGCCGGGTCGCCGAGACGCCGTCCAGCCGGGGCATCTGCACGTCCATCAGCACCACGTCGGGCCGCAGCTCCAGTGCCAGCCGGACGGCCTCCTCGCCGTCGGCGGCCTGCCCGACCACCTCGATGTCCGGCTCGGCCCGCAGGATCATCACCAGCGCCGCCCGTACCGCCGCCTGGTCCTCGGCCACCAGCACCCGGATCGTCATGCCCCTGCCCCGCTCTCCCGCCCGCGCGGCAGTACCGCGCGCACGCTCCAGTAGTCGTTCCGCGGCCCCGCCTCGAAGCTGCCGCCGAGCAGCCCGGCCCGCTCCGCCATGCCGACCAGCCCGGCCCGGGCGCCGGGCAGTTCGCGGCCCGGTCCGTGCCGGTACGGGCTGTCGACGGCGATCCGCAGTTCCTCGGGGCCGAACTCCATCCGCACGCTGACCAGTCCGGGCCCGGCGTGCTTGAGCGCGTTGGTCAGCGACTCCTGGACGATCCGGTACGCGGCCAGCCGGACCGGCACCGGGACCTCCCCGCGCTCGCCCCGCTCGGCGAGTTCGAAGTCCAGCCCGACGTCCTGGCCGGCCGCCCGGGCCTTGGCCAGCAGGGCGTCCACGGCGGCCAGGTCGGGCGCCGCGTACGACTCGTCCGCCTCTCCCCCGCCGCTGTCGCGCAACAGTCCGATCATGCGGCGCATTTCGGCCAAACCCTGGACGCTGCTCTCCCGGATCACCGCCAGCACCTCCACCAGCGGGTCGTCCCCGGCCAGCCGACGGCGCCGGGCGACAGACTGCGCGCCGGTCGCGTGGATCGCGATCGCCGACAGGTGGTTGGCCACCACGTCGTGCAACTCCCTTGCCATCCTCGCGCGTTCGGCGACGACGGCCTCACGCCGGTCCATCTCCGAGAGCAGCGCGGTCTGTTCGGCCCGCAGCCGCTCGCTCACCGCCCGGTCGCGGTGCTTGCGGACCACGTCCCCGGTCCAGACCGGCGCCAGGTAGATCAGGACGGTGAGCACCACCACCGCCACCGCGTTCGAGGCGTCGCTGTAGATCAGCACCAGGGTGGACAGCACCAGCACCGAACCCGTGCCGGTCAGGTGCAGGATCCGGGACATTCTCGGGGTCCCGTAGAGCACCGCCGCGTAGAGCAGGTCGGTGTACATCAGGCTGGTCGCCAGCAGGGCGCCGGTGAAGATGCTGTACCCGAAGGCGAGCCCGCCCAGCGTCGCGGTGAGCACCGGCCTGGTCCGGCGGAACAGCTCCAGCACCGCCATGACCAGCAGCGCCGGCACCACCGCCGCGCGCGGGATCCGCGAGGAGTTGTCGTAGACCTGGAGCGCGATCAGCAGCGCTCCGCCGAGCAGACCGAGCAGGGCGATCCCCCGGTCCTCCTGGCGCGGGGTGAGGGTCGGTCTCAGCACACCTCCATCTCACCATCCCCGGGCGCCGCCCGGCTCCGGTCCCCGGAGGAGCCGCCGTACATCGAAAGGTGCAGGCCGGGACGGCACCCGGCGACGACGACGCGGCCACGCCCGCGCGCCAGGCTGGAGGCACCGCCGACCGCCCGGGAGCACAACGTGATCGTCACCCTCATCGTCGCGGCCGAGATCTCCTTCTGGATCCTGCTCGGCCTCGGTCTCACCGCCCGCTACCTGCTCCGGTGGCGCCGCACCAGCACCGCCCTGCTGGTCGGCCTGCCGGTGGTGGACCTCACCCTGTACGTGCTCACCGTGCTCGACCTGCGCGGCGGCGCCGCCGCGAGCTGGACGCACGCCCTCGCGGCGAGCTACGCGGGCTTCTCGATCGGGTACGGGCCCTCCCTGGTCCGCTGGGCCGACCGGCACTTCATGTACCGCTTCGCCGGCGGCCCCAAGCCGCCGCGCTCACCGAAGTACGGCCTGGCGCGGTCCCGGTACGAGTGGCAGATCTGCCGCCGCACGGTGGTCTCGGCCGCGATCACACTGAGCCTGATCACCCTGCTGGTGCCGCTGTCGGGAGGCTCCGCGCACTTCGGCACCTTCCTCCAGTGGTACCTCAAGCTGGGCATCGCCGCCGTGGTCAACGTGGTCATCGCCGTCAGCTACACGCTCTGGCCGAAGCAGCCGCCGGCCGGCGAGCAGGACGCGGACGACCCGATCGCCGAGCAGCCCGTCGCCGGCGTCCCGGAGAAGCGGCTCTGAGGGGCTTGCCGGCGGTTCTGAGGGACCGCTAGCGGTTCTCGCCCGGCACCCAGAGCACGTCGCCGCGCTCCTTGTTGGCCGCCCGGGCCAGGATGAACAGCAGGTCGGAGAGCCGGTTGAGGTACTTCGCGGTCAGCGGGTTGACGCTGTCCCCGTACTCCGCGATCGCCGCCCAGGTGGCCCGCTCGGCCCGCCGCACCACCGTGCAGGCCAGGTGCAGGTAGGCCGCGCCGGGCGTACCGCCGGGCAGGATGAAGCTGCGCAGCTTCTCCAACTGCTCCAGGTAGTGGTCGCAGTCCCCCTCCAGCCGGTCGACGTACGACGGCAGCACCCGCAGCGGCGGGTACTTCGGGTCCTCGACCACCGGCGTGGACAGGTCCGCGCCGACGTCGAACAGGTCGTTCTGGATCCGGACGAGCACCGTGACGATGTCCTCGGGCAGCGATCCGGCGGCGACGGCCACGCCGATCGCCGCGTTCGCCTCGTTGGTGTCGGCGTACGCGACCAGGCGGGGATCGGTCTTGGTGGTCCGGCTCATGTCGCCGAGCGCGGTGGTGCCGTCGTCGCCGGTGCGGGTGTAGATGCGCGTCAGATTCACCATGCGGCCAGCGTAGCCGGACGGGTTAGGCGGCGTTAACCCCGAGCGGGACCAGCTCTACCCGGCGTTGTCCCCGAGGGTCCCGCCGCTACGCGACGTTGACCTCCCCCAGCCTCCGGCCGGGGGTACCCCCACCCCGAGGGTCCCGCCGCTACGCGACGTTGACCTCCCCCAGCCTCCGGCCGGGGGTACCCCCACCCCGAGGGTCTCGCCGCTACGCGACGTTGACCCTCTGCCCGGGTGGGGCGGCCTCCAGCCAGGCGAGGAAGCCGGTGAGCGCGTCCTCGCTCATCGCCAGCTCCAGCGGCTCCCCGTTGTGCAGGCAGCGCAGCACCACCGAGCCGGAGAGCAGGGCGAGCTCCTCCTGGCCCTCCGGGTAGCGCCGGCCGAGCACCTCGATCTCCCGGCGCGGCAGCACCCTGCGCGGGCGCGGGGCGTACGAGAAGACCCGGAACCACTCGATCGAGTCACCGCTGTAGCGGCCGATACCAAAAACCCACCCCTTGCCGTCGGTCTGGGGGACCGGGGCCGAGGTGGGTTTGCCGTTCTCGTCGAGGTCGGGCTGCGTCGAGGCGTCGGCGGGCATTTTGAGTCGGTAACTGCAGTCGAACGTGCCGCCGACCCGCTGGATCAGGCGGCGTCGTACCGCGAACGCCACCAGGCCGATCACACCCAGCGCCACGACCGCCGCACACACCACAAGCGCGAGGACCATGCTCACCTACCTCCTCGCTACCCGCGTTCCCCGTATCGGTCGTATCAAGCGACCGCGTTGACCTACCAACTACGACGACAGTCCCGGGGTCACGCTCACGCGTCCCCGGGACCGTCGGTCGACCCCGCTGAACCAGGGTCTTGGCGCACTCAGACGTGGGCCTTGAGGCCGCGCGCCGCGAACAGGCGGACCTCGGCGCGCCGCTCGGCGTGCTCGTCCAGGCCCGACTTGGCCTTCTCCAGCGCGCGCTCGGCACGGGCGACGTCGATCTCGTCCGCCAGCTCGGCGATCTCCGCGAGCAGAGACAGCTTGTTGTCGGCGAAGGAGATGAAGCCGCCGTGCACCGCGGCGATCACGGTGCCGCCGTCCGCCGTGCGAATGGTGACCGGACCGGTCTCCAGCACGCTCAGCACCGGGGTGTGACCCGGCATGATGCCGGTGTCGCCGGAGGCCGTACGGGCGACGACGATGGTGGCCGCACCGGACCACACCTTGCGGTCGGCTGCGACCAGCTCGACGTGCAGCTCAGCCAACGTGGGCTCCTAGGCTCATGCAACCCCCGATTACTCGGGAGTTTCGGTAAGAATAACGGCCGCGCGCCTCCGGCATGAAACCGGCGGCACGGATTTGACCGGAATCACAGCCGATGCGACGCGAGGGGTGGTCCCGGGCTCGGGGCCACCCCTCACGGTCACTCAGCTGCTACCGGCCGCGACTACTTCTTCGCCAGCTCGGCGGCGTTCTTCTCGAGGTCCTCGATGCCACCGCACATGAAGAAGGCCTGCTCCGGGATGGAGTCGTACTTGCCGTCCGCGATCGCGTTGAAGGCCTCGATGGTCTCCGACAGCGGCACGGTCGAACCCTCGACACCGGTGAACTGCTTCGCCACGTAGGTGTTCTGCGAGAGGAAGCGCTCGATGCGACGGGCACGGTGGACCGTGACCTTGTCCTCCTCGGACAGCTCGTCGATACCGAGGATCGCGATGATGTCCTGGAGGTCCTTGTACTTCTGCAGGATCCCCTTGATACGGAGGGCCGTGTCGTAGTGGGTCTGCGCGATGTACCGCGGGTCGAGGATGCGGGACGTGGAGTCCAGCGGGTCGACGGCCGGGTAGATGCCCTTCTCCGAGATCGGGCGCGACAGAACGGTCGTCGCGTCCAGGTGGGCGAAGGTGGTGGCCGGGGCCGGGTCGGTCAGGTCGTCCGCGGGGACGTAGATCGCCTGCATCGAGGTGATCGAGTGACCGCGGGTCGAGGTGATGCGCTCCTGGAGGAGGCCCATCTCGTCGGCCAGGTTCGGCTGGTAGCCCACCGCGGAGGGCATGCGGCCGAGCAGGGTCGACACCTCGGAACCGGCCTGGGTGAACCGGAAGATGTTGTCGATGAAGAGGAGCACGTCCTGCTTCTCGACGTCACGGAAGTACTCCGCCATGGTCAGCGCGGAGAGCGCGACGCGCAGACGGGTGCCCGGCGGCTCGTCCATCTGGCCGAAGACCAGCGCGGTCTTGTCCAGAACGCCCGAGTCGACCATCTCGTCGATGAGGTCGTTGCCCTCACGGGTGCGCTCGCCGACGCCGGCGAACACCGACACACCACCGAAGTTCTCGGCGACGCGGTAGATCATCTCCTGGATCAGAACGGTCTTGCCGACACCGGCACCACCGAACAGACCGATCTTGCCACCCTGGACGTACGGGGTGAGGAGGTCGATGACCTTGATGCCGGTCTCGAACATCTCGGTCTTGGACTCGAGGTCCTTGAACTCCGGCGCCTTGCGGTGGATCGGCCAGCGGACCTCGACCTGCTGGTCGAACTCCTTCTGGTCCACGTTCAGCACGTCGCCGAGGGCGTTGAAGACCTTGCCCTTGGTGATCTGGCCGACGGGCACCGAGATGGCGGCACCGGTGTCGGTGACCTGGGTGCCACGGACCAGACCGTCGGTCGGCTGCATCGAGATGCCGCGGACCATGCCGTCGCCCAGGTGCTGGGCGACCTCGAGGGTCAGGGTCTTCTTGCCCGAGCCGTCGGGGTTCTCCGCCTCGACGTGCAGGGCGTTGAACATGTTCGGAATAGCGTCGACGGGGAACTCCACGTCGACGACCGGGCCGATGACCCGCGCGACGCGGCCCGTCGCCGTGGTCGGCTCAACAGTGGTGGTCATTCTCATTCGCTCCCGCGGCTAGCGTCGGCGAGGGCGTTGGCACCGCCGACGATCTCGCTGATTTCCTGGGTGATCTCGGCCTGACGGGCCGAGTTGGCAAGCCGCGTGAGCGACTTGATGAGCTCGCCGGCGTTGTCCGTCGCGCTCTTCATCGCGCGTCGGCGGGCGGCGTGCTCGGAGGCGGCCGACTGCAGCAGCGCGTTGTAGATCCGGCTCTCGACGTACCGCGGCAGCAGCGCGTCCAGCACGCCCTCCGCCGACGGCTCGAAGTCGTACAGCGGGAAGATCTCCGCCTTGGCCGGCTGGTCGTCGCTGAGCTGGACCTCGTCCAGCTTCAGCGGCAGCAGCCGGGCCTCGACCGCGTTCTGCGTCAGCATCGACACGAACTTGGTCGAGATCAGGTGGAGCTCGTCCACGCCGCCCGTCTCGGCCGTGAAGGCCTCGATCAGGTCGGCCGCCACGGTCTTCGCGTCCCCGTAGGTCGGCTTGTCCGAGAAGCCCGTCCACGACTCCGCGATCTCGAAGCCGCGGAACGTGTAGTACGAGACGCCCTTGCGACCGACGATGTACGTCACCACGTCCTTGCCCTCGGCCCGCAGACGCTCGCTGAGCGACTGCGCGGCCTTGATGGCGTTGGTCGAGTAACCGCCCGCCAGGCCGCGGTCCGCCGTGATCAGCAGGACGGCGGCGCGCGAGGCGCTCGGGTTCTCGGTGGTGAGCGGGTGCTTGGCGTTGGACCGGGTGGCCACCGCCGTCACCGCACGGGTGAGCTCATCGGCGTACGGAGTGGAGGCGGCCACCGCGCGCTGCGCCTTGACGATGCGCGACGCGGAGATCATCTCCATCGCCTTGGTGATCTTCTTCGTCGCGGTGACAGAGCGGATCCGGCGCTTGTAGACCCGAAGCTGTGCTCCCATGGGTCGTTACGTCCTTTCCCTCGCTACCGGACTCAGGCCTGCTCGGAGAGCAGCTTGCCGTCAGCGGTCTGGTAGCCCTGCTTGAACGCGTCGATGGCGCTGGTCAGCGCGTCGACGGTGCCCTCGGCGAGCAGACCGGTCTCGACGATGCCCGCGAGCAGGTCCTTGTGCTGGAGGCGCACGTGGTCCAGGAACTCGCGCTCGAAGCGGCGGATCTCGGCGACCGGGACGTCGTCCAGCTTGCCGGTGGTGCCGGCCCAGATGGAGACGACCTGTTCCTCGACCGGGAACGGCTGGTACTGACCCTGCTTCAGCAGCTCGACCATGCGCGCACCGCGCTCCAGCTGGGCCTTGGAGGCCGCGTCCAGGTCGGAACCGAAGGCGGCGAAGGCCTCCAGCTCGCGGTACTGGGCGAGGTCCAGACGCAGACGGCCGGCGACCGAACGCATGGCCTTGATCTGGGCGGAGCCACCGACGCGGGAGACCGAGATACCGACGTTCACGGCCGGGCGGATGCCGGCGTTGAACAGGTCGGACTCCAGGAAGCACTGGCCGTCGGTGATGGAGATGACGTTGGTCGGGATGTACGCCGAGACGTCGTTGGCCTTGGTCTCGATGATCGGCAGACCGGTCATCGAGCCGCCGCCCAGGGCGTCGTTCAGCTTGGCGCAACGCTCCAGCAGGCGGGAGTGCAGGTAGAAGACGTCGCCCGGGTAGGCCTCGCGGCCCGGCGGACGGCGCAGCAGCAGCGACACGGAGCGGTAGGCCTCGGCCTGCTTCGACAGGTCGTCGAAGATGATCAGGACGTGCTTGCCGTCGTACATCCACTCCTGGCCGATGGCCGAACCGGTGTACGGGGCGAGGTACTTGAAGCCGGCCGGGTCGGAGGCGGGAGCAGCCACGATGGTGGTGTACTCCAGCGCGCCGGCCTCCTCCAGGGCGCCGCGGACGGACGCGATGGTGGAGCCCTTCTGGCCCACGGCGACGTAGATGCAGCGGACCTGCTTCTCCGGGTCGCCCGAGCGCCAGTTGTCGCGCTGGTTGATGATCGTGTCGACGGCCACCGCGGTCTTGCCGGTCTGGCGGTCACCGATGATCAGCTGACGCTGGCCACGGCCGATCGGGGTCATCGAGTCGATGGCCTTGATGCCGGTCTGCAGCGGCTGCTTGACCGACTTGCGGGCCATGACGCCGGGGGCCTGCAGCTCCAGGGCGCGGCGGCCGCTGGAGGCGATGTCGCCCAGACCGTCGATCGGGTTGCCCAGCGGGTCCACGACGCGGCCGAGGTAGCCGTCGCCGACCGGAACCGAGAGGACCTCGCCGGTGCGGCGCACGGTCTGGCCCTCTTCGATGCCACCGAACTCACCGAGGATGACGACACCGATCTCGCGGGTGTCGAGGTTCAGCGCGAGGCCGAGCGTGCCGTCCTCGAACCTCAGCAGCTCGTTCGCCATGACCGAGGGCAGGCCCTCGACATGCGCGATGCCGTCCGCCGCGTCAGTGACCGTGCCGACCTCTTCCACAGAAGCGGCGTCCGGCTGGTACGACTGGACAAAGTCGGCCAGCGCGTCCCGGATCTCCTCCGGACGGATCGTAAGCTCCGCCATCAGGCTTCCCTGCTCTCCTAGTTTGCGATCCTCGGCCCGCCATTGAGGGCCGCAAGTATTCGACTCTCGGCCGGGTCTGCCGAACCGGCCGTCCGATGTGCCGGCTCCTTGGGGAGCCGGTTTCCCGACCGAGGGTCGGATGTGCTGCTGCTTCGGTGTGCTCAGCCTTCGAGCGACTGGCGAGCGCCTTCGAGGCGGCTCGACACGGTGCCGTCGATGATCTCGTCGCCGACCTGCACCCGGACACCGCCGACGACCTCGGGGTCGACGTCGATGTTCAGGTGGACCTGGCGGCCGTACATCCGGCCCAGAGCACCGGACAGGCGCTCCTTCTGGGTGTCCGACAGCGGCACCGCGGTGGTGACCAGGGCCACCACGCGGCCGCGGCGCGCGGCGGCGAGCTTCGAGTAGGACTCCAGGCCCTGCTCCAGGCTACGGCCACGCGGCGCGTTGACGATGGCCGTGACCAGCCGGACGGTGCCCGGGTGGGCGCGGCCGCCGAGCAGCTTCTTGATCAGCGCGGCCTTCGCGGCGATGCCGGCCTTCGGCTCGGTCAGCGCGGCGCGCAGCTCGTGCGAGCCGCCCACCACCCGGCTGAACCGGAACAGCTCGTCCTCGACGTCGTCCAGGGCGCCTGCCCTGTCCGCCGCGATGACCTCGGCGTACGCGGCCAGCTCCTCGGTCCCGTCCACCAGGTCGCGCGAGCCCGACCAGCGGGAGCGGACCAGACCGGAGACGAGGTCGACGGTCTCGCCGGAGACCTGACCGGTCAGCAGCGAGGAGACCAGCTGGGCCTTGTCCTGACCCGACCGGGACGGGTCGGTCAGGACACGGCGCAGCGACACCTCACGGTCCAGCACGGCCGTGACGGCGGTGAGCTCCTCGGCGAGCTTGGCCGCGTCCACCGAGGTGGAGTCGGTCAGGCTCTCCAGGTTCTGCCGGCCGGCGGCGAGGGCCTCGCGGCTGGCGCCGATCACTTGGCCGCACCCTGAGCAACGGCGGCCTTGGCCTCCAGCTCGTCCAGGAAGCGGTCGATCACGCCGCTCTGCCGAGCGCTGTCCTCGAGGGACTCGCCCACGATGCGGGAAGCCAGCTGGGAGGCCAGCGAACCCACGTCCTGGCGCAGGACGGCAGTCGCCTGCTTCTTGTCGGCCTCGATCTGCGCGTGGCCGGCGGCGACGATGGCCTCGCGCTGACGCTGGCCCTCCTCGCGCATCTCGGTGAGCTGGGCAGCGCCCTGCTCGCGAGCCTGCTCGACGATGCGGGCAGCCTCGTGACGCGCCTCGGCGAGCTCGGCGCGGTACTGCTCAAGCAGGGCCTGGGCCTCCGCCTGAGCGGCCTCGGCGCGCTCCATGCCGCCCTCGATGGCGTCCCGACGCTCCGACAGCACCTTCTCGATGCTGGGGAGGAGCTTCTTGCCGAGGAGACCGAAGACGATGAAGAAGCAGAGCAGGCCGATGATGATCTCGGGCCACGCGGGGAGGAGAGGGTTCATCTTCTCCTCGGCCGCGAGCGTAACCGCGATGCTCATATCTGGACCTTCCTCGAATGGGTCTGCGGCAGGATTACTTGTTGCCGAAGACGAACGGCATGACGATGCCGATGAGGGCGAGCGCCTCGGTCAGCGCGAAGCCGATGAACATGTTGGAGCGGATCAGGCCGGCAGCCTCGGGCTGACGGGCCATGGCCTGGACACCGTTGCCGAAGATCAGACCGACGCCGATGCCGGGGCCGATCGCGGCGAGGCCGTAGCCGATGGAGGCGACGGAACCGTAGACGTTGCCCTCAGCGAGGATGCTCATTGACGTTGTCCTTTGCAGGGGTGGTGAACCGGTGGTGATTGGCCACCGGGCAATCCGGAGAGGTTGGTTCAGGGAGGGCCGAAGCCCCCTGGCTCAGTGCGCCTCTTCGAGGGCACCGGCGATGTAGCTGCTGGCCAGCATCACGAAGATGTAGGCCTGCAGGAACTGGACCAGCAGCTCGAAGGCGGTCAGCGCGACGGCGACGATGAACGAGGCCGAGCCGTAGAGCGCACCCAGGGTCGGGCTGAGCAGGTACCAGGAGGCGATGGAGAACATCACGATCAGCAGGTGGCCGGCGAACATGTTCGCGAAGGCTCGGACCGCGAGCGTGAAGGGGCGCACGAAGATGTTCGAGAAGAACTCGATCGGCACCAGGATGAACATGACCCAGCCGGGGATGCCCGAGGGCCAGCAGAGGTTCTTCAGACCGCCGACGAAGCCGTGCTTCTTGAAGGTCAGCGTCATGTAGGTGATCCACACGACCGCAGCGAGGCCGGCCGGGAACGCGATCGCCGCCGAGACGGGGAACTGCGCGAAGGGGATGATCGACATGATGTTCATCAGCCAGATGAAGAAGAACATCGAGACGAGCATCGGGACGTACTTCTCGCCCTTCTTGCCGATCGTCTCCAGCACGATGGAGCGCTTGACGAAGTCGTAGCCGATCTCGCCGACGAGCTGCAGCTTGCCGGGGACCAGGCGCGGCTTGGCGAAGGCGGCCCAGAAGAAGACGACGACCAGCAGCGCAACGATGACCGACAGCAGCATCGGCTTGTTGAACTCGATACTGCCGATCGAGAAGATCGGCTTGAACTGGAACTCGTTCAGACCCGGGGCCGGGAAGCCGCAGCCAGCGTCCCCGAAGTGGCAACTGCCTGAGGCGAGGAACGTGAGCTGATCAGCACTCACCACGGACTCCTTCGTCGTGACGCATGGTTACGGCAACCTCGGTGTGTCGGCGTGGCCTGCGGCCACGGAGCGGCACTGGAACTTGATGGGTTTCTCGCGGATCCCGCGCGCCGGTGCGCCGCACCACAGCGGGATCATCGAAGACTGCGCGGATCCGGGGGGCGATCCGTCCGCTGTTCGGACAGACCTGGCCGCTTCCCGTACTCCGTTGTTGCGACGGACGATAGCAGTCCGTCAGTGCGACATAAACACCGCCCCCCTCGTTGGGGGGACAGCCAGGGCTCGTCACTGTTGACGCCCCGAGTCGGAGGGCTTGTCGCCCTTGTTTTCGGAGGCGTCGGGGTCGACGTAGAAGGTCTTGGCCTTCAGCGCACCGCGCACCTGGAACCCCGTCCAGATCAGCGCGCAGCCGAGCAGGGTGAAGGCGAAGGCCTGCCGGTTGAAGAGCCCGGTGTTCTTGAAGACCGCCAGCACGATGCCGACCAGCAGGATCTGCGTGGTGTACACGAGCAGCGCCGCGGCCATCATGATGTGCGGGTTCGACCTGGTCAGCCGGTCGAGCGCGACCTGGCCGAAGCTGAAGAAGGCCATCACCAGGAGTGCGCCGAAGAGGGCGCCGAGCAGCCCCTTCCCACCGGCGACGGCGAACGAGATCGCCATGGCGATGATCCCGGCGGCCGCAGTGGGAATCGCGGCGCCTCGGAGGATCCGGGCGTCGGTGGACGGCATGTCGGCAGCTCCGGCGGCATGTCGATGTGACGGGGGACGGGGCACAGAAGGTGGTGGGTGACACCGGACCGAGAGGCCGCCGCCCGGGCCGCCCGCTGGAGCGGCGGGCCCGTCGAGGGAGACCGACCAGGGACGGAAGTCCTCCACCTGTCAGGTCTTTCGGCGTGTTCTCGGTACTCGTGAACGGTATCACAAACTATTTGATGAGAGCTTTACCATGAATGTGTGGCACCTGTCACACCGACGGCGCAACGGTGCGGCCGAACGGGTGAGGCCATTTGACGGAACATCAACTGCCTTGCTAGCGACGGCCGGTGGCCCGGCCGTGGTCGTCGAGCGCGGAGGCTCCCCGGTCGGCTTCACCAAGAAGTTGCTTGTCCTTTGCCGACAGTTCAGCCATGGGGGCGGACGGACGGCGCCGGTAGCGCGGCGGCACGAAGGCCTGCACCGCCTTCGGCGCGCGCGGCCGGAACTGCGGCGTCAGCAGCACCACCAGGCCGACCAGGCAGAGCCCGGCGAGCGTCAGCACCACCGTGCGGCCGGTGTTGGTGACCGAGAAGGCCACCGTGCCGAAGGCGATCAGCGCGGCCCAGAAGTACATGATCAGCACCGCGCGGCTGTGCGAGTGCCCGACCTGGAGCAGCCGGTGGTGCAGGTGGCGCTTGTCCGCGGCGAACGGCGACTGGCCGGCCCAGGTGCGGCGCACCACCGCGAGCAGCAGGTCCGCCAGCGGCAGCGCGATGACCGTCAGCGGCAACAGCAGCGGGATGTAGATCGGCACCAGGGCGTGCACGGTCGCGGTCTGCGAACCGGTCTCGCTGCTGATCAGGTCCGGGTCGACGCGGCCGGTGATGGAGATCGCGGCCACGGCCAGCATCAGGCCCAGCATCATCGAACCGGAGTCGCCCATGAAGATCCGCGCGGGGTGCATGTTGTGCGCCAGGAAGCCCAGGCACATGCCGATCAGCAGCACGCTGAACAGCACCGCGGGCGCCGCGTCGGTGATCGTGTAGCCGTACCAGAGCCGGTAGCTGTACAGGAAGAACGCCATCGCGGCGATGCAGACCATGCCGCCCGCCAGGCCGTCCAGGCCGTCGATGAAGTTCACCGCGTTGACCATGACGACGACCAGGGTGACCGAGATGACCATGCCCTGGGTGGGGCTCACCGCGACCGCGCCGACACCGGGCACCGGGAGGGTGATCACCGTGACGCCCTGCCAGACCATCACACCGGCGGCGATCATCTGGCCGCCGAGCTTCACCAGCGCGTCCACGCCCCACTTGTCGTCGAGCACCCCGAGCAGCCACATGATCCCGGCGCCGGACAGCAGCGCGCGGATGTCGGTGCCCTGGGAGAACACCTTGCTCAGGTTGTCCAGCTGGGAGGCGACCAGGATGCCCGCGCACAGCCCGCCGAACATGGCGATCCCGCCGAGCCGCGGTGTCGGCTCGCGGTGCACGTCCCGGGCGCGGACCGGCGGCATGGCGCCCGCCGCGATGGCGAACTTCCGGACCGGGCCGGTCAACAGGTAGGTGACGGCGGCGGTGCAGAACAGCACCAGCAGATACTCACGCACCACCGGCCTCCTGCGTCACTGTCCAACGGGGAGGTACCGAAGGTACTCCCCTGCGTTCCCGGGGTTCGAGGTGCGTCGCCACGCCCCACACCTTATTGAGTCGGACGCTCAAGGCACGCATCGCGGTTCGCTCTCCCGGGTAGGAGATCCGAATATCCGTCGACGACGCTCTTGTTCACCGCCGGTCGGCGAAGGACAGGGCCAGCTCCCGGACCCGGTTCGCCACCCGCGCGCCCGTGCCCCCGGCGAGCACCTGGGCGATCAGCCCGGCGAGCTCGGCGAGTTCCGCCTCGCCCATCCCCTGGCTGGTCACCGTGCCGGTGCCCAGCCTGATCCCGGAGGCCTCGGCCGCCGGCGCCGGGTCGTAGGGCAGCGCGCACTTGCCGAGCAGCAGTCCGGCCACGGCGCAGCGCCGCTCGGCCTCCGCGCCGGTGACGCCCAGCGGGCTCACGTCCGCCGTCACCAGGTGGGTGTCGGTGCCGCCGGTCAGCGGGCGCATCCCGGCCGCCGCGAGCCCTGCCGCCAGCACCCGCGCCCCGTCCACCGTCCGCTGCGCGTACGCCCGGTAGCCGGGCGTCGCCGCCTCGGCCAGCGCCACCGCCTTGCCGGCCACCTCGTTCATCGCCGCCCCGCCCTGGCTGAACGGGAACACCGCCCGGTCGATCCGCTCGGCCAGCTCCGCGGTGGACAGCAGCAGGCCCCCGCGCGGGCCGCGCAGCAGCTTGTGGGTGGCCGCCACGGTGACGTCCGCGTACGGCACCGGGGAGGGCGCCACCCCGGCGGCGACCAGGCCGGCGGTCTGGGCGACCGAGGCGATCAGGTAGGCGTCCACCTCGTCGGCGATCTCCCGGAAGGCGGCCCAGTCCGGGTGCCGGGGGTGCGAGATCGAGCCCGCCACGATCGCCTTCGGGCGGTGCTCGCGGGCCAGGTCGCGCACCTGGTCGAGGTCGATCAGGCCGTCGGCCTCGCGCACCCCGTACCCGGTGAAGGCGAACCAGCGGCCGGAGAAGTTCGCCCGCGAGCCGCAGCTGAGGTGGCCGCCGTGCTCCAGCGACATCGCCAGCACCCCGTCGCCGGGCCGCAGCAGCGCCGCGTACGCCGCCAGCATCGCCGAAGTCGCCGACCGGGGCTGGACGTTGGCGTGCGGGGCGGCGAACAGCTCACGGGCCCGGTCGATCGCCAGCAGCTCGGCGGCGTCCGCGAGGGCGCAGCCGGTGTGGTGCCGGCGGCCCGGGTAGCCCTCGGCGTACTTGTCGATCAGCGGCCCGGTCAGCGCCGCCAGGACGGCCGGGGAGGTCAGGTTCTCCCCCGCCAGCAGCTGGACCGTCTCGGCCCGCCGCTCGGCCTCGGCCGCCAGCAGGTCGGCCACCTGCGGATCGGCCCGGTGCAGTGCCTCGGAGGCCCACGGGCGCCCTCTGGTCGCGGTCGGGCCGGTCGGGGCGTCGGTGACGGTCATGGCGGGGCTCCGGGGCGGCGTGGGGGGCGCCTCCCGGCATGGGGGCCGGGAAGGGTGGGTTCCTCCAGCGTAGGACCGGCCGGGCCGGGCGGCTCGTCGGCGCGGGGCCATTCGGCGCTCGGCCGCCGCGGGCCGTCCCCGGGCCGCCGGGGGGCCTCCGGGCCGCTCGCGGCGCGGGCGGTCAGCGCAGCGCGGGCACGCCGGTGAGCGCGGTGACCACCGGGTCGACCGCGTGGAATATCTCCTCGCCGCAGTTGCGGAACATGCCGATCGGGGCCCCGTACGGGTCGTCCAGTTCGTCGGACTCCGGGGTGGCGGCGAGCAGCCAGCCGCGCAGCGCGGCGGCCGCCCGGACCAGGGCGCGGGCGCGCTCGGTGACGTCGGCGCCGCGGCGCGGGTCGGGCAGGGTGCCCGGGTCTATCGTCCGCACCAGGCGGGTGAACTCCTTCAGGGTGAAGGTGCGCAGTCCCGCCTCGTGGCCCATCGAGATGACCTGGGCGCGGTGGTCCAGGGTCGCGGTGAGCACCAGGTCGGCCTCGACCACGTGCTCGTCCAGCAGCTCGCGGCCGGTGAAGCCGCCGCTGTCGGCGCCGTACTCGTCCAGGACGGTCGCGGCGTGGTCCTCCATCGGCGCGCCCACGTGGCCCCAGGTGCCGGCGCTCTCCACCAGGATCCGGCCGGCCACCCGGGGGCTGAGCCGGGTGTCCAGCTCACGCCGGGTGAGCCGCTCGGCGATCGGCGAGCGGCAGATGTTGCCGGTGCAGACGAACAGGATCCGGAAGTGGTCCAGCGGCCTGGGACCCACGCTCAGGTACGGCGCTATGCCGGGCCCGGCATGGAGCGAGGCGATGGGCGTCAACTGCCGGCCTCCAGGTCGGGGACGACCTCCCTCAGCTGCTCGACGCTGATCGCGCCCGCCCGCAGCAGGACCGGGACCTTGCCCGTGACGTCGACGATGGACGAGGCGGTCGCGTGGTCCGCCTGTCCGCCGTCCAGGTAGACCGAGATGGCGTCGCCGAGCTGCGCCTGCGCCTCGTCGCAGGTGGCCGGGGACGGGCCGCCGGTCTTGTTGGCGCTGGAGACGGCGAGCGGGCCGGTGGCGTTCAGCAGCTCGATGGCGACCGGGTGCAGCGGCATCCGGACGGCGACGGTGCCGCGGGTCTCGCCGAGGTCCCAGCGCAGCGAGGGCTGGTGCTTGGCGACCAGGGTGAGCCCGCCCGGCCAGAACGCGTCGACCAGCTCCCAGGCCTGCTCGGAGAAGTCGGTGACCAGGCCGTGCAGGGTGGTCGGCGAGCCGACCAGCACGGGCGAGGGCATGTTGCGGCCGCGGCCCTTGGCGGCCAGCAGGTCGCCGACGGCCTCCGGCGAGAAGGCGTCCGCACCGACCCCGTACAGGGTGTCGGTGGGCAGCACGACGAGTTCGCCCCGGCGAATGGCCGAGGCGGCCTCGCGCAGGCCGGTGGCGCGGTCCCCGGCGTCGGCACAGTCGTAACGGCGGCTCATCGGTGCGGTCCCCTTCCGGAATGGCTCATCACAGCGTTCACAGCACGGTCTTCACGGCGCGGCCGGGCGAGCGGCGGTACCGCGGCCCGGCCGGTCACGACGACGCCCCTCGGGTGGGCGTACGGCACTCGACCGCTCACAACGACGCCCTGCGGGCTGTCGTACTGTGCTCGATCGTTCACAACGACGCCCTGCGGGCTGTCGTACTGTGCTCGACCCTTCACAACGACGCCCTGCGGGCTGTCGTGAAGCGCGGTCGGTTGTTCAGGTCGCGGTGGTCGGCGGTGTCCGTCCAGCCGCGTTCCTCGTTGAAGATCCACGGGACCTGCCCGCCCTGCTGGTCGGCGTGCTCGATCACCACCGCGCCGCCGGGGCGCAGCAGCCGGGCGGCCACCCGCTCGATGCCGCGGATGGTGTCCAGGCCGTCCTCGCCGGAGAACAGCGACATCTGCGGGTCGTGGTCGCGGGCCTCCGGGGCGACGTACTCCCACTCGGTGAGCGGGATGTACGGCGGGTTGGAGATCACCAGGTCGAAGCGGCCGTCCCAGGAACGGTCGTCGGCGAAGGCCCGGGTGGCGTCACCGGCGTGCAGGGTGACCCGGGCGCGGTCGGGGCTGGCCTCGATGTTGCGCCGGGTGTACTGCAGCGCGCCCTCGTCGAGTTCGAAGGCGTGCACGGTCGAGCGCGGCAGCTCCTGGGCCAGAGCGAGCGCGATGGCGCCGGAGCCGGAGCACAGGTCGACGACCAGCGGCTCGGCCACGTCCATGTCGCGGACGGCGTCTATGGCCCACTCGACGACCGTCTCGGTCTCCGGCCGGGGCACGAACACCCCGGGGCCGACCTCCAGTTCGAGGTAGCGGAAGAACGCCCGCCCGGTGATGTGCTGGAGCGGTTCGCGCGCCTCGCGGCGGGAGACGGCCTCCCAGTAGCGGGCGTCGAAGTCGGCGTCCTTCACCGAGTGCAGCTGGCTGCGCTTGACGTTGTGGACGTAGGCGGCGAGTTCCTCCGCGTCGAAGCGCGGCGACGGCACGCCGGCCGCGGCCAACCGCTGGGTGGCCTGGGCCACCTCGGCGAGCAGCAGGTTCATCCGTACGACCTCTTGTTTCTGCGCTCCGGCTCGCGCCGTCGCTCGGGCTGGGCGCGCCGGTCTCAGTTCTGTTGGGCCGAGGCGAGCTTGGCCGCCGCGTCCGCGTCGACGCAGGACTGGATCACCGCGTTCAGTTCGCCGTCCAGGACCTGGTCCAGGTTGTACGACTTGAACCCCGTGCGGTGGTCCGAGATGCGGTTCTCCGGGTAGTTGTAGGTCCGGATCCGCTCGGAGCGGTCCACCGTACGGACCTGGCTGCGACGCGCGTCCGAGGCCTCGCGCTCGGCCTCCTCCTGCGCGGCGGCCAACAGGCGCGACCGCAGGATGCGCATCGCCTGCTCCTTGTTCTGCAGCTGGCTCTTCTCGTTCTGGCAGGACGCCACGATACCGGTCGGCAGGTGGGTGATCCGGACCGCGGAGTCGGTGGTGTTGACCGACTGGCCGCCGGGGCCGGACGAGCGGTAGACGTCGATCCGCAGGTCGTTGGCGACGATCTCGACCTCGACCTCCTCCGCCTCGGGGGTGACCAGCACGCCCGCCGCGGAGGTGTGGATGCGGCCCTGGGACTCGGTGGCGGGGACGCGCTGCACGCGGTGCACGCCGCCCTCGTACTTCAGCCGGGCCCAGACGCCCTGCCCGGGCTCGGCGTTGCCCTTGGTCTTCACGGCCACCGAGACGTCCTTGTAGCCGCCGAGGTCGGACTCGTTGGCGTCGATGATCTCGGTCTTCCAGCCGATCCGCTCGGCGAAGCGCAGGTACATCCGGAGCAGGTCGCCGGCGAACAGCGCGGACTCCTCGCCGCCCTCACCCGCCTTGATCTCCAGGATGACGTCCTTGTCGTCGCTCGGGTCGCGCGGCACGAGCAGCAGCCGCAGCTCCTCGGTCAGCCCCTCGCGGCGCTGCTCGCCCTCCTTCACCTCGGCGAGGAACTCCGGCTCCTCGGCGGCGAGTTCGCGCGCGGCCTCGATGTCCTCGCCGGCCTGTCGCCACTGCCGGTAGACCCGGGTGATCGGGGTCAGCTCGGCGTACCGCTTGGCCAGCTTGCGAGCGTTGGCCTGGTCGGCGTGGACGGACGGGTCGGCCAGCCTCTTCTCGAGGTCGGCGTGCTCGACGAGGAGCTCTTCGACTGCCTCGAACATGGCGTGGGCCTTCTTCCCGTGAGAACCGTTGGAAGCCGGTGAGGACCGGCCGGTCGTGCGAACCGCTGGAGGGGGTGCTGGGGGATGCGAACGGCGCCGGCCCCCAGCGCCCCCGGAACGAGTACGGGGGCACCGGGAACCGGCGCCGTGGGAGCGCTAGGCCTTCGCGCTGTGCTGCTTGCCGAAGCGGGCCTCGAAGCGGGCCACGCGGCCACCGGTGTCGAGGATCTTCTGCTTGCCGGTGTAGAACGGGTGGCACTGCGAGCAGACCTCGGCGCGGATCTCGCCACTGGTCTCGGTCGAGCGGGTCGTGAACTCGGCGCCGCAGGTGCAGGTCACACGGGTGACCACGTACTCGGGGTGAACGTTGGGCTTCAAGGGGTTCTCCTAGGTTTCGGGAGGGCACCGGGTCGGCGGCTGGAGCGCCGCACGTGAACCGGGACCGACGGACCAGTCTGCCAGGACCGGCCGCATCTTCCCAAACCGGGTCGTGTTCCGGGATATTCCGGGCGCTGCTCAGCGCCTGGCGGGAGCCTTCGCCGGGGCCGTGGGGGCGGCCGTGGGGGCGGCCTGGGCGGGGTTCTCGGGCTGCGCCGAGACGATCGCCTGCGGGACCGGCTGGTCGGCCTTGAGGGCCGCCCAGAGCTGGTCCGCCTGCGGCTGCTGCTCGACCACCCGGTTGGGGTCGCCGGGGGCGGTCATCACCGGCAGGGTCACCATGCCGAGCTGGTCCGGCCCGATCCCCTTGAGCTCCTGGACGAGCCCCACCAGGGCGTTCACCGAACCCAGCGCGGAGTCGGTGGTGATGCTGCGGGTCATGGTGTCGCCGATCGACCAGAGCTTGACCGGGTTGGAGAACAGCCCGATCCCGCCGGCCTGCTGGAGCAGCGACTTCACCATCTGCTTCTGGAGTTCGATCCGGCCGAGGTCACTGCCGTCGCCGACGCCGTGCCGGGTGCGGACGAAGGCCAGCGACTGCTGCCCGTCGAGGTGGTGCTCGCCCGGTGGCAGGTCGAGCCCGCTGTCCTTGTCGTGGATGGCCACCGCGGTGCTCACGGTGGCCCCGCCTATCGCGTCCACGACGCGGGCGAAGCCGGCGAAATCGATCTGCACGTAGTGGTCCATCCGCAGCCCGGTGAGCTGCTCGGTGGTCTTGACCGCGCAGGCCGCGCCGCCGGCCTCGAAGGCGCTGTTGTACATCGCGCGCTTGGCGCCGGCCACCGCCTTGCCCGCGGCGTCGGTGCAGTCGGGCCGGGTGACCAGGGTGTCGCGCGGGATCGAGACGACCTCGGCGTGCGAGTGGTCCTGGTTGACGTGCAGCACCATCGCGGTGTCCGAGCGGGCGGTGTCGCCGGTGTCGCCGCCGGCCAGGTCGCCGTTCTCGCCGTTGCGCGAGTCGGAGCCCAGCACCAGGACGTTGAACGAGCCGTCGGTGGCGGCCGGCGGGCGGGCGTCGCCGAGGCGGGCGTTGATGTCGACGCTCTTGATGTTGCCGTTGAGTTCGACGTACGCGTACCCGGCCGCTCCGGCGCCGAGGACGACGAGCGCGGCGAACGCGCAGGCGGCCGCCCGCAGGATCTTGCGGCGGCGGGTCAGGACCCTCTTGTGCTCGGCCATACGGTCCAGAGTAAAACGGACAAGATGATCAAAAAGCCTCATGATGTCCCAACTCTGGAACAAAGCCGAGCGGACGCACCGAACCCCGGACCGCTCGCGCGGTCCGGGGTTCGGTGGGCGACAACCGTCCGGCTACGGTCAGTCGTTGGAGCCGGGGGTGGTCTTGGCGATCTGCATCAGGAACTCGGCGTTGCTCTTGGTCTGCTTCATCTTGTCCAGGAGCAGCTCGATCGCCTGCTGCGAGTCGAGCGCGTGCAGCACCCGGCGCAGCTTCCAGACGATGGCCAACTCCTCGCTGCCGAGCAGGATCTCCTCCTTGCGGGTGCTGGAGGCGTCCACGTCAACGGCCGGGAAGATGCGCTTGTCCGAGAGCTTCCGGTCGAGCTTGAGCTCCATGTTGCCGGTGCCCTTGAACTCCTCGAAGATCACCTCGTCCATGCGCGAGCCGGTCTCGACCAGCGCGGTGGCCAGGATGGTCAGCGAGCCGCCGTTCTCGATGTTGCGCGCGGCGCCGAAGAACTTCTTCGGCGGGTACAGCGCGGTCGAGTCGACACCACCGGACAGGATGCGGCCGGAGGCCGGCGCCGCCAGGTTGTAGGCGCGGCCGAGACGGGTGATCGAGTCCAGCAGGATGACCACGTCGTGGCCCAGCTCCACCAGGCGCTTGGCGCGCTCGATGGCCAGCTCGGCGACGGTGGTGTGGTCCTCGGCCGGACGGTCGAAGGTCGAGGAGATGACCTCGCCCTTCACCGACCGCTGCATGTCGGTGACCTCTTCCGGACGCTCGTCGACCAGGACGACCATCAGGTGGCACTCGGGGTTGTTGTGGGTGATCGCGTTGGCGACCGCCTGCAGCACCATCGTCTTGCCGGTCTTCGGCGGCGCGACGATCAGACCGCGCTGGCCCTTGCCGATCGGCGACACCAGGTCGATGATCCGGGTGGTCAGGATGCCCGCGTCGGTCTCCAGACGCAGCCGGTCCTGCGGGTAGAGCGGGGTGAGCTTGTTGAACTCGGGGCGGCCGCGGCCGCTCTCCGGGTCCATGCCGTTGACGGAGTCCAGCCGCACCATGGCGTTGAACTTCTCGCGGCGCTCGCCGTCCTTGGGCTGGCGCACCGCGCCGGTGATGGCGTCGCCCTTGCGCAGGCCGTTCTTGCGAACCTGGGCGAGCGAGACGTAGACGTCGTTCTGGCCCGGCAGGTAGCCGGAGGTGCGCACGAACGCGTAGTTGTCGAGGATGTCGAGGATGCCCGCGACCGGGATCAGGACGTCGTCCTCGCCGACCTGCGGCTCGGCGGGGCCGGCCTCGAAGCCCTCGCGGCGGGCGCCACGGCCCCGGCGGTCGCGGTAGCGGCCACGGCGGCCACGGCGGCCGTCACCGAACTCGTCGTCGTCGTAGCCGCCCTGCTGAACCTGCGGCTGCTGGGTCTGCTGGCCGCCCTGGCGGGCCTGCTGGCCGTCGCCCTGACCGGCCTGCTGCTGGCCGCCGCCCTGCTGGGGCTGGCGGTCGGTGCGCTCGCGGCGGTTGCGGCGGTCGCGGCGCGACTCGCGGGAGTCGCCGTCCTGGGCCTCGCCGCCGTCCTGGCGCTCGGCGCGCTCGGGGCGGTCGGCCCGCTCCGGGCGGTCGCCGCGGTCCCGGCGGTCCCGGCGGTCGCGACGGGTCTCGGTGCGGCCCTCCTCGCGGCCCTCGAAGGCGCGGGTCTCGGCCTGGCGGGTCTCGGCCTGCTTGGGCTCGGCCACCGCAACGGCGGCGTCGGCCGTGGCGTCGGCGGTCGGGGCACCGGCGGCCGAGGTGGCGCGGCGGCGGGTGCGCTCGGCACGGGCGGGCGCGGCGGTCTCGGCGGCGGCCTGGACCGGGATCTCGATCTGGGCCTGCGACTCGGCGGCGGCCGGGGCCGCGGCGGCGGTAGCGGCAGCGGCGGCGGCCTTGGTGCGGCGGGCCGGCTTCTCGGCCGGCGCCTCGGCGGCGTCCGCCTTGGCGGCGGTGCGCTTGGCGGCGGCCGGAGCACCACCGGCGGCGAGCAGCGGGTCTCCGCCGCTCTTCTCCTTGATGGTCTCGATCAGCTGGCTCTTGCGCATGCGTCCGGTACCGGTGATGCCCAGGTCCCCGGCGAGCTTCTGCAGCTCGGCCAGGACCATGCCGTCCAGGCCGGCGGCGGCGGTACGGCGGCGCCGCGCCGGGGCCGCGGGGGCGGCGGCTGCGTCCGACGCCTCGGCGTCCGGGCGCGCGCCCATCAGATCGGTGGAGTCGCTCACTAAGGGTCCTTCCCTGGAGCGGACGTCGGCCTGTCTGGCTCGGCGACCGGTTGTGCTGTCCTGACCAACGCTCGACTGCGTCGGTCCGAGGCGGTGATCCCCCGAAAGGCGGAAGCCGGTCGAGGGAGAGCTGCGAGGTGCGGTGCGTGAAGCACGGTGGTGCTGAGTGGCGCGGCGGGCCGGTCGGTCGTGTGCCGACCGGGCGTACCCCCACGCTTGCCTGCGAATCCCGGGCCCCCGTCGCGTGACGGTGGACCGCGCTCCGCCCGTCCTGGCCTCAAGGTGGGAGGCCGCGGGTGGGAGTCAGGTGCCGTCACGGCTTCGGGATGCGGCCGCGTGTCGCGCAGGCAGGCTGCGTACGCGCTGCGGTGGGCTCCCGGAGAATCGTCGCCCCGTGCATCGCCGCGACTCCACGGCAGTGGAGTGCTGGGATCGGGACGCGGCGCACCGAGCCCCGGAGGGCACCTGGTGCAGCAATGAGGTTAACACTACCGACCCCCTCAGACATTCCCCAGCCTTGCGCTTGCCAATCGTGTCCGGACGGCCCGGCTCTCAGGTGGCCGGGCCGGGCCGGACGAGCAGCCCGGACGGGCCGTTCAGCCGTCCAGCGGGAGCACGGTGGCCCCGATCCGGTCGAGCTCCAGGCGGTGCGCGGCGAACGCCGGGTCGCCGCCGTGGCCGTGGTGCCCGGCGAAGGAGAGCACCTTGTCGGCGCCCGCCTCGTCGGTGAGCGCGAGGACGGTCGGGCCGGCCCCGGAGATCACCGCGGGGACGCCCTCCGCGCGCAGCGCGCCCACCAGGGCGGCGCTGTCGGGCATGGCGGAGGAGCGGTAGTCCTGGTGCAGGCGGTCCTCGGTGGCGGCGAGCAGCAGCTCGGGCCGCCTGGTCAGCGCCTCGACCAGCAGCGCGGCGCGGCCGGCGTTGACGGCGGCGTCGGTCAGCGGGACGGTCTTCGGCAGCAGGCCGCGGGCGGTCTCGGTGAGCACCTCGTCAGCGGGGACGAACACCACCGGGACGACCCGGTCGGAGGGCTCCAGGCTGACCGCCTTGGCCGACTCCTCGTCCGTCCAGGCGATGGTGAAGTTGCCGCGCAGGCAGGCCGCGACGTTGTCGGGGTGGCCCTCCAGCTCGGAGGCGAGGGCCAGCAGCGCGTCGTCGTCCAGCGCGGACGGGCCGCCGATGGTGACCGCTCGGGCGGCCACGATGCCGGCGCAGATCGCGGCCGAGGAGGAGCCGAGGCCGCGGCCGTGCGGTATCCGGTTGGCACAGACCACTTCGAGGCCGCGCGGCTGGCCGCCGAGGCGGTCGAAGGCGGCGCGCATCGAGCGGACCAGCAGGTGGCGCTCGTCGCGGGGCAGCGTGTCGGCGCCCTCGCCGGCGATGTCGATGGAGAGCCCGGAGTCGGCGACCCGGACGACCACGTCGTCGTACAGGCCCAGCGCGAGGCCGAAGGCGTCGAAGCCCGGGCCGAGGTTGGCACTGGTCGCGGGAACCCGGACCCGGACGGCGGCGGCACGGAACGCGGGACCGGCCATGCGGTGGACTCTCCTGGGGAAATCGGGCGGCGCGGATCGCGTCGTCGGTGCGAAGGCGGGGAATGGACCACAGGCCCCGGCGGGGCGGGCGGTCACGGTCGTTGGCGCGGCCTGGAGAAGGCCGGACCCGGGGCATGTGCCACACGGCCGAACCCAGAGTATCGAAGAGAGGTTCCCCAGTGGTACACCCCGTGGTCCTCCGATCTGGTGTGTTGCCGCTTCTGGCCGGAATGCGTACCGGAATCGGATCGGAATGCGCGGCGTAATTGACACAAAAGTGTCACCGGAGAACATCGACGGGCCGACCCCCGAAAGGGTCGGCCCGTCGAGGCGTCGGGCGCCCGCGGGGCCCGACGGCAGGTCAGTCGAGCAGGCCCAGGCGCTGCGCCGCCGCCTCCGGGTCGATCGGGACGATCTGCGGCTGCGGCGCGCCGGCCACCGCCCAGTCCGGGTCCTTGAGGCCGTTGCCGGTCACGGTGCAGACGATGCGCTGGCCCGGGTCGACCAGGCCGGCCTCCGCCTTGGCCAGCAGGCCGGCCACCGAGGCGGCCGAGGCGGGCTCCACGAAGACGCCCTCCTGCGCGGCCAACAGCCGGTAGGCGGAAAGGATCTGACGGTCCGTCACCTTGTCGATGAGGCCGCCCGACTCGTCCCGCGCGGCGAGCGCGAAGTCCCAGGAGGCCGGGTTGCCGATCCGGATCGCGGTGGCGATGGTCTGCGGCTTGAGCACCGGCGCGCCGTCCACGATCGGGGCCGAGCCGGAGGCCTGGAATCCCCACATCCGCGGGGTGCGCGTGGCCAGGCCGTCGGCGGAGTACTCGCGGTAGCCCTTCCAGTACGCGGTGATGTTGCCCGCGTTGCCGACCGGCAGGACGTGGATGTCCGGGGCGTCGCCGAGCATGTCGACGATCTCGAAGGCCGCGGTCTTCTGGCCCTCGATCCGCACCGGGTTCACCGAGTTGACCAGCGCCACCGGGTACTTCTCGGACAGTTCACGCGCGAGGGTGAGGCAGTCGTCGAAGTTCCCGTCCACCTGGAGGATCTTGGCGCCGTGCACCAGCGCCTGGCCCATCTTGCCGAGGGCGATCTTGCCCTGCGGGACGAGCACCGCGCAGACCATCCCGGCCCGCACCGCGTACGCGGCGGCGGAGGCCGAGGTGTTGCCGGTGGAGGCGCAGATGACGGCCTGCGCCCCCTCCTCCTTGGCCTTGGAGATGGCCATCGTCATCCCGCGGTCCTTGAAGGAGCCGGTCGGGTTGGCGCCCTCGACCTTGAGGTAGACCTCGCAGCCGGTGCGCTCGGACAGCACCTGGGCGGGGACCAGCGGCGTGCCGCCCTCCAGCAGGGTGACCACCGGGGTGGCCGCGGTGACCGGCAGGCGGTCCCGGTACTCCTCGATCAGGCCGCGCCACTGGTGGGTGTGCGCGCCTCGGACGACGTTCTCGGCAACGGCGTTCATGGCTGTTCCTTACTCCCCTTCGACCCGCATGATGCTGGCCACGTCCCGCACGCTGTCCAGCGCGCGGAGCTTGTCGACCGTCGCCGACAGCGCGGCGTCGGTGGCACGGTGAGTGACCACGACGAGCGAGGCGTCGCCGTCGCGGCCCTGCTGGCGCACGGTGTCGATGGAGACGCCGTGCTCCGCGAAGACGGACGCGACCTGGGCGAGGACACCCGCACGGTCGTCCACGTCCAGGCTGACGTGGTAGCGGGTGACCACCTCGTCCATCGGCTTGGCGGGCAGCTGCGTGTACACCGAGTCACCGGGACCGGTGGCACCGGCCAGCTTGTTGCGACAGACCGCGACCAGGTCGCCGAGCACCGCGGAGGCGGTCGGCGAACCGCCCGCGCCCGGGCCGTAGAACATCAGCCGACCGGCCGCCTCGGCCTCGACGAACACCGCGTTGTACGCCTCGCGGACGGAGGCCAGCGGGTGCGACAGCGGGATCATCGCCGGGTGGACCCGCGCGGTGACGGACTCGCCGTCCGCCGCCCGCTCGCAGATCGCGAGCAGCTTGACCACGCAGCCCATCTCCTTGGCGGAGGCGATGTCGGCGGCCGTCACCTCGGTGATGCCCTCGCGGTAGACGTCCGCCGCGGTGACCTTGGTGTGGAAGGCGATGCCGGCCAGGATCGCGGCCTTGGCGGCGGCGTCGAAGCCCTCGACGTCGGCCGTCGGGTCGGCCTCGGCGTAGCCCAGCGCGGTGGCCTCCTCCAGCGCCTCCGAGTAGCCGGCGCCGGTGGTGTCCATCTTGTCGAGGATGAAGTTGGTGGTGCCGTTGACGATGCCCAGCACCCGGTTGACCTTGTCCCCCGCGAGGGACTCGCGCAGCGGGCGCAGCAGCGGGATCGCGCCCGCCACCGCGGCCTCGTAGTACAGGTCCACCCCTGCCGCGGCGGCCGCGGCGTGCAGTTCGGTGCCGTCCTTGGCGAGCAGCGCCTTGTTGGCGCTGACCACCGAGGCGCCCCGCTGGAACGCCGACAGGATGAGGTGTTTGGACGGCTCGATGCCGCCCACGACCTCGACCACCACGTCGATGTCGCCCCGGTTGACCAGGGCCTCGGCGTCGGTGGTGATCAGGTGCTCGGGCACGCCCGGACGCACCCGGCCGGCCCGGCGGACCGCGATCCCCGCGAGCTCGACCGGGGCACCGATGCGCGCGGCGAGGTCGTCGGCCGTCGTCGTCATGATGCGCGCCACCTCGGAGCCCACCACACCACAACCCAGCAACGCCACCTTCAGCGGGCGCGTACGCATCATCCGACTCCGCTCTGCATTCTTCGTGCTTCGGTAATTCCGGCGGGATTCTGGGGGCCGCCGGGAACTTCGGTCCGTACCAGTCTCGGGGACTTCCCGCACGGATCTACGGTCGTTCCATGATCTGAGACAAGGATTTCGTCATCCGATATCGAGACGCAGGAGATCCTCCTCCGTCTCGCGCCGGACGATCACCCGCGCGGCGCCGTCCTTGACGGCCAGCACGGGAGGCTTCAGGGCGTGGTTGTAATTGCTCGCCATCGAGCGGCAGTACGCGCCGGTGGCGGGCACCGCGATCAGGTCGCCCGGGGCCAGGTCGGCCGGCAGGAAGGCGTCCCGGACCACGATGTCGCCTGACTCGCAGTGCTTGCCGACCACCCGCACCAGCATCGGCTCGGCGTCGCTGCGGCGCGACACCAGGGCCACCGAGTACTCGGCGTCGTACAGCGCGGTCCGGATGTTGTCGGACATCCCGCCGTCCACGCTGACGTAGGTGCGCAGGCCCTCCAGCGGCTTGACGGTGCCGACCTCGTACAGCGTGAACGCCGTCGGGCCGACGATCGCCCGGCCCGGCTCCACGCTCAGCCGGGGGGTGTTCAGGTTCGCGGCGGCGCACTCGCGGCGCACGATGTCGGCCAGCGCGGCCGCGATCTCGGCCGGCTCGCGCGGGTCGTCCTCGCTGGTGTACGCGATGCCCAGGCCGCCGCCCAGGTCGATCTCGGGCAACTCGACGCCGTGCTCGTCGCGGATCTCGGCCAGCAGGCCGACCACCCGGCGGGCGGCCACCTCGAAACCGGCGGTGTCGAAGATCTGCGAGCCGATGTGCGAGTGGATGCCGCGCAGCTCCAGGCCCTCGTGCCCGAGCACCCGGCGCACCGCCTCGGCGGCCGAGCCGCCCTCCCGGCGCCCACCACCACCCTCGACCGAGCCGCTTCGCGGCGCGGCCAGACTCAGCGACAGCCCGAACTTCTGGTCCTCGTGCGCCGTGGCGATGAACTCGTGGGTGTGCGCCTCGACGCCGACGGTGATCCGGATCAGCACCTGCTGGCGGACGCCCTGGCGGGCCGTGATCGCGGCCAGCCGCTCGATCTCCTCGTAGGAGTCGACCACGATGCGCCCGACACCGGTCTTCACCGCGTGTTCGAGCTCGTCCGCCGTCTTGTTGTTGCCATGCAGCGCGATCCGCTGCGGCGGCATCCCGGCGGCCAGCGCCACCGTCAGCTCGCCGGAGCTGCACACGTCGAGGTTCAGGCCCTCCTCGTGCAGCCAGCGCACGATCGCCTTGGAGAGGAACGCCTTGCCGGCGTAGAAGACGTCCGCCTCGGTGCCGAAGGCGTCGCGCCAGGCCCGCGCCCGGGCCCGGAAGTCGTCCTCGTCGAGCACGTAGGCCGGCGTGCCGAACTCGGCCGCCAGGGACTTGACGTCGATCCCGCCGACGGTGGCCACGCCCTCGGCGTCGCGGGCGACGGTGCGCGACCAGACCTTGGGGTCGAGCGCGTTCAGGTCGGCCGGCGGGGCGGCGTAGTGGCCCTCGGGCAGCACGTCACCGTGACGGGGGCCTGCGGGGTGTGCGGAGCGAGACATGTCCTGCTTCCTTGACCTATGGCGAGGGGCGGCGACGGTCTCCGTTGACCGTCAGCCGCCCCCGCTGCGCACTTGGGGGTGGTGCCTACATCCGCTCGGGCGCCGTGACGCCCAGGAGCGTCAGGCCGTTGGCCATCACCGTTCGCGTGGCCTCGACCAGCCAGAGCCGGGCGCGGTGCGTGTCCGTGAGCTCCTCGTCGCCCTTGGGCAGGAACATGCAGTTCTCGTACAGGCGGTGGTACTTGCCCGCCAGGTCCTCCAGGTAGCGGGCGACCCGGTGCGGCTCGCGCAGCTCGCCGGCCGTGGCCAGGATCCGCGGGAACTCGCCGAGGGCACCGAGGATGTCGTTCTCCCACACGGTGGCGAGCAGCTCGGGCTTGAAGTCCTCCGCCGCGCCCTTGTCGACGCCGAGCTGCGCGGCCTTGCGGGCCACGCCGCACATCCGGGTGTGCGCGTACTGGACGTAGTAGACCGGGTTCTCGTTGGACTGGCTGGTCAGCACGTTGATGTCGAGCGTGATGGTGGAGTCCGTGGGGGACCGCGTCAGGGTGTAGCGGGCGGCGTCCACGCCGATCCACTCGATCACGTCGTCGATCGTGATGATGTTGCCGGCCCGCTTGGACATGCGGACCTCTTCGCCGTCGCGAAGCATCTTCACGAACTGGCCGATCTTGACCTCGATGTTGCGGTTCATGTCGTCGCCCGCGCAGGCCACGATGGCCTTCAGCCGGTTGACGTAGCCGTGGTGGTCGGCGCCCAGCATGTAGACGGAGACCTCGGCACCGCGGTCCCGCTTCGACAGGTAGTACGCGGCGTCGGCGGCGAAGTAGGTGGTCTCGCCGTCGGCCTTGACCAGGACGCGGTCCTTGTCGTCGCCGAAGTCGGTGGTGCGCAGGAAGACCGCGCCGTCCTGCTCGAAGACGTGGCCCTGCTCGCGCAGCCGGTCCATGGCCTTCTCGACCGCGCCGGACTCGTGCAGCGTCCTCTCGGAGAACCAGACGTCGAAGTGGGTGCCGAACTCCTGCATCGAGCGCTGGATCTCGGCCACCATGAGCTTGAGGCCCTCGGTGCGGAAGGCCTCCAGCTGCTCGGCGTCGGGCAGGTCGAGCACGCCCGGGACGCCGTCGGTGATCGCCTTGGCGATGTCGCCGATGTACTCGCCCACGTAGCCGTCGGCGGGGACGGGCTGACCGTTCGCGGCGGCCTTCAGCGAGCCGGCGAACTTGGAGATCTGCACGCCGGCGTCGTTCAGGTAGTACTCGGTGGTGACGTCGGCGCCGCTGGCCCGCAGCACGCGCGCCAGCGAGTCGCCGACGGCGGCCCAGCGGACGCCGCCGATGTGGATCGGGCCGGTCGGGTTGGCGGAGACGAACTCCAGGTTGATCTTCAGGCCCTTGAGCGCCTCGTTGCGCCCGTAGGCCTCGCCCGTCTCGACGATGGTGCGCGCCAGCGCACCCTGGGTCGCGGCGTCCATGGTGATGTTCAGGAAGCCCGGCCCGGCGATGTCGACCTTGGCGACGCCGGTGATCCCTCGCAGGCGGTCGGCCAGCAGTTCCGCCACGGCTCGCGGCGGGCGGCCGGCCGCCTTGGCGAGCTGGAGGGCCACGTTGATCGCGTAGTCGCCGTGGTCCCTGTTCTTGGGCCGCTCGACCGTCACGTGCTCGGGCACGGCGACGGTCAGCTCGCCCGCCTCGACGGCGGCGCTCACTGCGGCCTGGACTGCCTGGGAAAGCTCTGCGGGTGTCACGACGCCAAGCGTAGGCGAGACGGGGTGCCCGCCCGCCACCCGGTTTGCCGGTCGGGACGCCCGCGGGCCCTCCCGTCAGCGGTGTCAGCCTCGATCGGTCCGCTCTGTTCGCTCAGGGCGAAACCCGCCCGGCTGTCCGCCCAGGGCCATCAGCCGCCGCACCAGCGCCACCAGATCGGCCGGGTCGAAGGGCTTGCCGAGGTAGCCGTCCACCCCGACGGCCTCCCCCAGGTCCAGATCGGCCGGGGTGCAGGCGCTCACGATCGCGATCGGCAGCCGGCTGGTCCCCGGGGTCGCGCGCAGCCGGGCCGCCGTCCGCAGGCCGTCCAGCCGCGGCATCATCACGTCCAGCGTCACCACGTCCGGCTTCACCCGGCGGACCACCTCCAGGCACTCGGCGCCGTCGGCGGCGGTCACCACCTCGAAGCCCTCGAGCTCCAGGTTGACCCTGATCAGCTGGCGGATCACCTCGCTGTCGTCCACCACGAGGACCCGCCCGGACACTCCCGACACCTCACCGAGGGTATCGGCGCCCCCGCCGCCCCGTCCGGCCTTTGGGCACTTCCACCGACCCCCGCCGCCCGCCGCCGGCGCACCCCGCACCCGCTCCGGCACCCCCGCCGCAAACCCGTGCACGGACCACGCCCGGAGCCTGGTAGTGTTCTTCACGTCGGAGGCCGAAACGCCGACGACACCGAGCAGGCCCCCGTAGCTCAGGGGATAGAGCACCGCCCTCCGGAGGCGGGTGCGTAGGTTCGAATCCTACCGGGGGCACTTCGCAAGGAGTGCAACTGAGGCCCAGATCAGTGGAGTTGATCCACGGATCTGGGCCTTCGTCATGTCCGGGCCCGGTTGGCGGCGCGCGGTGCCGGCCCGGCCGGGCTCAGGACGAGGTGCCCTCGACCTGGGAGACCAGCCCGGCGATGGTGTGGTCGAAGTAGGCGCTGTAGGACACGTCGTCGGTGTCGCCGCCCTGCTGGTAGCCGCCGATGGCGCCGACCACGTCGCCGGTGGCGACGTTGATCCAGGGGCCGCCGCTGGTGCCGGACGGGTAGGCGGGGCAGTCGATGACGCGCTGGTAGGTGCTCTGCCGGCCGGTGGTGTTGGTGCACAGGAGGGGCTCCTCGGCGTCGCCGGGGTAGCCGTAGAGGCGGACGGTCGCGCCGAAGGGCTCGTCGGCGCCGAGCCGGTTGCCGCCGACCACGTCCTCGACGTTGCGGCCGTTGCTCGGGGCCGTCTCCAGGATGGCGAAGTCCTCGTCCTGGTCGCCCTTCTGGGACCAGCCGGTGGTGGTGTGGACCGCGGTGACCTGCCAGCTGCCGTACGGGGCGGAGCCGTCGCGGTAGCCGGGGACGAAGGTGACGCCGCCGGCGCTGCTGAGGCAGTGCGCGGCGGTCAGCAGCAGGTTGCCGCCGGGGCTGTGCAGCACGCTGGCGGTGCAGAAGTGGTTTCCGGCCGCCACGGTGCCGCTGAACAGCGCGCCCACGGTGGCCGCTTCGGGGGTGGCGGCGGCGGTGGCGGTGGTGCCGAGGACGGCGCCGCGGGTGTCGGGGGTGGCCGGCGCGGAGGGCGTCGGGGTGGCCGCCGGGGCGCTGCCGGGGTCGGCGCTCGCACTGCCGGTCGGGCTGTCGGTCGGGTTGTCGGCCGGGGCGGCGGAGGGGCTGTCGGTCGGAGCGGGGGCGTCGACCGGTGCGGGTGCGGCGGGCGCCTCGGACGCGGGCCCGGTCGCGGCCGGCGCGACGGCGGCCCGGGAGCTGCGGGCCGCCTTCCCGGCGGCCGTCGCGTCGGACAGGCTCAGCCCGTGCGTGCCGGTGACCACGGCGGCCACCACCACCGCCGAGAGCGCGGTGAACAGGGTCGGCCCCAGAAGGCTGCGGCGGCGGCGCGACGTCGGGCGGCGGTGCTGACCCATGTCTGTCTCTCCTGCCAGTGATCGACGGTTTCCCGGGGGCTGCGTGCGATCAACGACTATGCCGTTTCAGCCTGGAAAGGTCGTTACCGGTGGCTGGGATATCCATGAGAAAAACCTCACCCGTCGACGAGTAAGCGGTCCAGCGCGCTCCCCAACTCCTCGGCCCCGACGAAGGCGGTGTGCGTCCCGGCGACGGTGCAGGTGAAGGCACCCGCGACCGAGCCGGCCCGGGCGCACTCCAGCGGCGGGCGGCCCCGGAACCAGGCGGCGAGGAAGCCCGCGACGAAGGCGTCCCCGGCGCCGTTGGTGTCCACCACCGGACGGCCCGGGTCGACGGCCGGGAGGTGGCGCACCTCGCCGTCGTCCCGGGTGAGCAGGTAGCAGCCGTCGGCGCCCGCGGTGGCGGTGACGACACCGGCGCGGCCCTCGGCGAGGATCGCGCGCATCACCTGCTCGTGCCGGCCGCGGCAGCCGGCCACCGAGAGGAACACCAGGTCCGAGCGGAGCGCGTAGTCGCGGTGGTGCGGGTTGGTGCCGTCCCAGTCGTGCAGGTCGGTGGAGGTGGTGCGGCCGAGCCGGTGGAGGTCGGCGTACATGTCCCGGTTGACGCCGGTGATGGAGAGGTGGACGTGCCGGCTGCGCCGCGCGTACGGCAGGTAGAACTCGGGCGGCAGCCGCAGGTCGGCGGGGTGGCGGCCGTCGAAGAAGGAGAACCGGCGGCCGGCGGCGTCCACCAGGTTGACCCCGCGCGGGGTGCCGTGCGGGCTCACCAGGTGCGCGAAGTGCAGGCCGTGGCGCTCGTAGGAGGCGCGGACCAGGGCGCCCTGCGGGTCGTCGCCGAGGAAGTCGAGGAAGGCGGTGCGCAGGCCGAGGTGGTGGGCGCCGAGGGCGACGCCGTTGCCGGTGTGGCCGACGTAGTCGCGGACGGGTCCGACGAACAGCGAGTCGCCGGGCGGGACCTCCAGCCGGTCCACCCGGACGATGGTGTCGACGCCGGAGCCGCCGACGACGAGCAGGTCGAACTCGGGCAGCACGACGGCGCCTCCTCGGTTCCTGGACGGTGGCCAGGAGTCAAGCAGGCGCCGGAGGTTGACTGCAAGGTCTTGCTGAAAATTTCAGGGTTCTCGTCGGGGCTCTGCCGGGACGGCCGTGTGGGCCTGCGCCCCGCCCGGGACGACGGTCGTCACAGCGGGCGCCGGCCGGTGGTCGATCACCCGGAAGGCGATCAGCGCGGCCAGCAGCAGGACGCCCGTCGACACCCAGGTGGCGACCACGTAGCCGTGCACCGTGCCCTGGGCCCGTACCGCCGGCGACGAGGCGATCCTGGTGGCCAGGAACGACGCGGTGGCACTGGCCGCGACCGTGTTCAGCAGCGCCGTGCCGAACGAACCGCCCACCTGCTGGGCCGAGTTGATGGTGGCCGAGGCCGCGCCCGCCTCACGCGGGGAGACCCCGAGGGTGGCCAGGTTCATCGACGGCATGAAGACCAGGCCCATGCCGGAGCCGAGCAGCAGCTCGGCGGGCAGCACCGTGCCGGCCCACGGGCTGTCGACCGTCATCCGGGTCAGCCAGGCCATGCCGGCCGCGGCGAGCAGCAGCCCGGGGCAGACCAGGTTCCGGGTCGGCACCCTGGTCATCAGCCGGGCCGCGAAGCCGGTCGAACTGAGCACGATGGCGGCCGTCATGGGCAGGAAGGAGACGCCCGACAGCACCGGCGAGAAGTGCTTGATGACCTGGAGGTAGTAGGTGAGGAAGAGGAACAGGCCGAACATGCCGATCATGGCCAGGCCGACCGAGAGGGCGGCGCCGCCGCGGTTGCGGTCGGCGACGATGTGCAGCGGCAGCAGCGGGTGCGCGGTGCGCCTCTCGACCAGGACGAACACCGCGAGCAGCGCCAGGCCGGCGGCCAGCGAACCGAGCACCAGCCCGTCGCCCCAGGTCCGGGTGACGGCCTCGGAGGTGCCGAAGACGATCGCCAGCAGGCCGCCGCAGCCGAGCAGCGCGCCGGGCAGGTCGAGCCGGACCCGGCGCCCCCCGGCGGCGTTGTCGCGCTCCAGGAGGCCGGTGGCCGCGAGGGCCGCGGCGGCGGCGATCGGGACGTTGACGAACAGGCACCAGCGCCAGTCCAGGTACTCGGTCAGCAACCCGCCCAGGATCAGGCCGAGTGCGGAGCCGCCGGCGGCGATCGCGCCGAAGACACCGAAGGCCGTACTGCGCTCCCTGGGGTCCGTGAAGGTGGTGGAGAGCAGCCCCAGGGCCGAGGGGGCGAGCAGGGCGCTGAACCCGCCCTGGAGTGCGCGGGCACCGAAGAGCATGGCGGAGCCGTCCGCCGAGCCGCCGAGGGCGGAGGCGGCGGCGAAGCCCAGCAGGCCGACGGTGAAGACGCGTTTGCGGCCGAAGAGGTCGCCCAGCCGTCCGCCGAGCAGCAGCAGGCCGCCGAAGGCGAGCGTGTAGGCGGTGATCACCCACTGCCGGTCGGCGTCGGAGATGCCCAGGTCCCGCTGCGCCGACGGCAGCGCGATGTTCACGATGGTGACGTCGAGGACGATCATGAGCTGGGCGATGGCGATGACCGCCAGCACCCACCAGCGGCGGCTGTCCGCGTTCTCATGACCGGTGGCGGTTTGCGCAGACACTGGTCGGCCTTCCGGAGGGGTACGGAGGGGTCACGCAGTCGGGGATGTCACGCAGTCGCCTTCAAGCGAAGCTCCCGCACGGGCGGATGGCAAGGAAAAACCTCGCCAAATCGACCTTTTCGGGCCAAAGGACCAGCGGCCCCGGGACTCGCGGACGAGGCCCGGGGCCGGCGGCCGCCCTACAGCGCGGACAGCTCCTCGACCAGGTCGTCCAGCCCCAGCGAGCCCTGCGAGAGCGCCGCCATGTGCCAGGCCTTGAGGTCGAACTCCTCGCCGCGCGCCTCGTGCGCCGCCCGCGCCGCCGCCCGGCCGCGCAGCCAGGCGCGCTCGCCCAGCTTGTAGCCGATCGCCTGGCCGGGCATGCCCAGGTAGCGGACCAGTTCGCTGTCCAGGTAGTCGGGGGTCAAGCCGCAGTACCGGCCGAAGAACTCCCGGGCCGCCTCCGGGCTGACCGGCTCGCCCGGCAGGTACGGGGAGTCGGCCGGGAAGTCCAGGCCCGCGTGCATGCCGATGTCGACGATCACCCGCAGCGCGCGCATCATCTGCGCGTTGAGGTAGCCGAGGCGGTGTCCCGGGTCGGTGAGGTAGCCGAGCTCGTCCATCAGGCGCTCGGCGTACAGCGCCCAGCCCTCCAGGTTGGCGCTCACCCCGCCCAGGCTGACCTGGTAGGTGGAGAGCCGGTCCGCGACGTAGTTCCACTGCGCGAGCTGCAGGTGGTGGCCCGGGACGCCCTCGTGGTACCAGGTGGAGACCAGGTCCCAGACCGGGAAGCGCTCCCGGCCGAGCGCCGGCAGCCAGGTCCGCCCGGGGCGGCTGAAGTCCAGCGAGGGCGCGCTGTAGTACGGCGCGGCCGCGCTGCCGGGCGGGGCGATCCTCGACTCGACCCGGGTGATCGGCTCGGCCAGGTCGAAGTGGGTGCCCTGGAGGTCCCGGACCGCCTGGTCCATCAGCTCCTGGAGGTACACGCGGGTGGCCTCGGCGCCCTCCACGGCCGGGCCGTCCGCCTCCAGCCACTTCATCGCCGCCATCGGGCCGGCGCCCGGGCGTACCTTCTCGGCCTCGGCCTCCATCTGCGCGAGCAGGTCGTGGAACTCGCCCCAGGCCCACGTGTAGGCCTCGTCCAGGTCCAGGTCGGAGCCGGTCCAGAAGCGGACGAAGCGGCGGTAGCGCTCGCGGCCGGTGGTGTCGGGGGTGTCCGCGGCGGCCGGGCCGTAGACGTCGCGCAGCCAGTCGCGCAGGGCGGCCAGCGCCTCCCCGGCGGCCAGCGCGGGCCCGGACAGCTCAGCGCGCAGGCCCTCCGGCGCGCCCTGGACGAACTCGCCGAACCAGCCGCCGGGTACGTCCCCCTCCAGCCACTCGCCGAGCTGCCCGACCACGGTGGCCACCTGGCGCGGGCCGGACAGCAGGCCGCGCTCGATGCCGGCGGCCAGCGTCTCCCGGTACTGCGCCAGCGCGAGCGGGACGCGGGCCAGCCGGCGGCCGACCACCTGCCACTCGGCCTCGGTGTCGGTCCCCATCAGGGTGAAGACGTCCCGGACCTCGTGCACCGGGGAGCCCAGGTTGCGCACCGCGCGGAAGTTCTCCCCGGCCTCGTGGACGGCGAGGGAGGCGGTCAGCCGCTCGCGCAGCAGCCGGGCGCAGCGGCGCTCCGCCTCGTCCTGCGCGGCGTCGGAGAGTTCGGCCTCGGCGAGGGCCGCCAGGGTGCGGCGGCCGAGGTCGGCGATCGCCTCGGCACCGGCCGGCGAGAGGTCGGGCAGCCGGTCGTCCTCGGGGCTGAACCCCAGGTAGACCGCGGTCAGCGGGTCGAGTTCGGCCAGGGCCCGGACGTAACCGTCGGCGATGCGACGCGGGGTGGTGGCGTCGGAGGTGATCAGTTCTTCAACCATTCGGACATCATGGCGTGGCGAGGGCCGATTGCAAGCCTTAACCGGGCGATCGGTGACATGCACCGGTCGACCGCCGCCGGGCGAGTCCAGACAAACGCACGTTCGGGAAACCGCCGCGCGCGACAGGATCCGATCGGGCCCGCGCCCATTACGCTGACCGCCATGGAAGCCCGCCCCACCACGGCAACCGACCAGGTGCCCGCCCCGACCGCACCCGGCCCCCGCCCGCGCCGCACCGGCTACCGGCGACTGCCGGTGCAGCAGCGTCGCGAACAGCTGATCGCGGTCGCCCTGGAACTGTTCGCCGCCCGGCCGCCCGAGGAGGTGGGCCTGGACGACGTCGCCGAGGCCGCCGGAGCCTCCCGCCCGCTGGTCTACCGCTACTTCGCGGGCGGCAAGCAGCAGTTGTACGAGGCCGCGCTGCGCAGCGCCGCCGACGAGCTGACCAGCCGCTTCGCCGTCCCGCTGGCCGGGACCCCGTCCGAGCAGCTGGCGGCCGTCCTGGACGGCTACTTCGCCTTCGTGGCCGAGCACGACGCCGGCTACTCGGCGCTGCTGCGCGGCGGTTCGGTGGTGGAGACGGCCCGCACCTCGGCGATCGTCGACGACGTCCGGCGGGCGGCGCTCAAGCGGACCCTGCGGCACCTCGGCGTGCGGGAGGCCGGGCCCCGGCTGACGCTGCTGGTGCGCTCGTGGATCGCGGTGGTCGAGGGCGCGTCGCTGACCTGGCTGGACGAGGGGCGCACGCTGCCGGTGGGCGAGCTGCGCGACTGGCTGGTGGACCAGTTCACGGCGATGGCGGCGGCGACCGCGCTGCACGACCCGCAGACCGCGCAGGTGCTGGCCCTGCTGCTCGCGCTGGAGGGCCCGCAGGCGTCGCGGGCCGAGCGGCTGCGCGAGGTACTGGCGGCCCGGTGACCCGACCCCCGTGCCCGGGGTCGGGGCGGCCGGCGCCGCGCCGGCGGGGCGTTACGCCGTGCCGAGGACCTGCCGCTGGCGGCCGAGGCCCTCGATCTCGATCTCGACGATGTCGCCCGGGGCCAGGAACGGCGTACCGGGGTGGCCCAGGGTGACGCCGGCCGGGGTGCCGGTGACGATCACGTCGCCCGGCTCCAGGACCATGAACTGGCTGACGTAGCGGACCAGTTCGAGCACCGGGAAGATCATCTTGCCGGTGTTGCCGTCCTGCCGCAGCTCGCCGTTGACCCACAGCCGCAGCAGCAGCTGCTGCGGGTCGGCCACCTCGTCCGCGGTGACCAGCCAGGGCCCCAGCGGGGTGAAGGTCTCCGCCGACTTGCCCTTGTCCCACTGGCCGCCGCGCTCGAACTGGAAGGCCCGTTCGGTGACGTCGTTGGCGATCGTGTAGCCGGCGATCACCGCCGCGGCCTCCTCGTGCCCGGCCAGGTAGCGGGCGGTGCGGCCGATCACGAGGGCCAGCTCGGCCTCGTAGTCGGTCTTCTCGCCGCCGCGCGGCACCAGCACCTCGTCGTACGGGCCGACCACGGTACAGCTCGGCTTGAGGAAGATCACCGGCTCGTCCGGGGCCGCGACCCCGGCCTCGGCGGCGTGGTCGCGGTAGTTGAGCCCGATGCCGACCACCTTGCCCGGACGGGCGACCGGCGCGCCCACCCGCTGCCCGGCGAGGTCCACCCGGGGCAGCGCCCCGGCGGCCACGTCCCGGGCCAGGGCGGCGGCGTCCAGCCCGGCCAGGAAGGCCCCGTCGATGTCCCGGGCACGCCCGGAGAGGTCGTACCCGATGCCGTCCCGGCCCAGCACGACCGGGCGCTCGGCGCCCGGGGGTCCGACGCGGAGGAGCTTCATCGATCCGTCACCAGCCTTTTCGTCGCAGCTCGCCGGGGCGGCCGAAGACACCGCACCCGACTCCGGCAACGAGGTATATCAACGCCACCGGTCGGTGGACCAGACAGTCCCGATGGGCGGATTCCTATCAATTCCCACAGTCGCCGCAGGCGCCGAATCAGCGGCCCGCACGGTTGACAGCCTCCCGCCCGAACGGCGCCGAGGGCCCTCAGCCGCCCTGCGGGCCGCCGCCGAGCAGGCCGGCCAAGCTCAGCGCCCGCGGCCGGCCCGGCCCGCTCCGGGCGGCCTCCCGGTGCCAGCGGTCCAGGTCGCGCAGCGCGTCGGCCCGGACGTCCGGTTCGGCGGCCGGCTCCGCGGCCAGCTCGCGCAGCAGCGCGACGGCGGTGCCCGGGCTGCCGTCCTGGGCCAGCCAGAGGGCCAGGTCGTGGCAGGTGCGCAGGGTGCGCGGGTCGGCCGGGCCGCAGATCCGGGCGAGGTCGGGGATGAGCGCGGTGAGCATCGCGACGGCCTCCCCGGGGGCGCCCTGCGCGCCGCGCCGCCAGGCCTGGTCGGCCCGGCGGCGCAGTTGCTCCGGGCTGGGGTCGTCCGGGCGGAGCACCCCCGGCCGGATCCGGCGCAGCCGTTCCAGCACCTCGGCGGCGGTGGCCGGCCGGTCCGCGGGCCGTTTGGCGAGCAGCCCGGCGACCAGGTCGGCCAGCGCCGGATCGGTGCTGCGCACCCGGGGCGGGGTCTCCTCCAGGTGCTTGTACATGTACTCGGCGGCCGAGGAGGCGCGGAACGGGCGCCGCCCGGTGCAGAGTTCGTACAGCATGACGCCGAGCGCGTAGAGGTCGGCCCGGCCGTCCACGGCGGCGCCGGACCAGCACTCGGGCGCCAGGTACGGGACGGTGCCGACCACGCTGCCGGTGGAGGTGAGCACCGCGGACTGGGTGAGCAGCCGGGCGATGCCGAAGTCCAGCACCTTGGCCTTGCCGCCCGCGTCGACCATCACGTTCTCGGGCTTGATGTCGCGGTGGACGACGCCCGAGCGGTGCGCGGCGTCCAGTGCCTTGCAGACCTGGCGCATCCACTTCAGCGCGGCCTCCTGGTCCGGGGCGCCGTCCTTGAGGATGTCGGACAGGGCCCGGCCGCGGACGAGTTCCAGCACCAGGTAGTGGGTCCCCCCGGCGGCGGTCGTGACCAGTCCGTAGTCGTACACCGTCACGATGTGCGGATTGGAGAGACCGCCGGCCGTGCGGGCCTCGCGGACGAACCGCCCGACGGCCTCCCGGTCGGCGGCGTGCTCCGCCAGCAGCAGCTTGACCGCGACCTCTCGGTCGAGCCGCTGGTCGGTCGCCTTCCAGACCACGCCGAAGCCGCCCCTGCCCAGCCACTCGTCCAGCCGGTAGCGGCCGTCGAGCACCTCCCCCTGCTGCATGTCCTCCCCCAAGTCCGCCGTGTCCGGGCGGTGTTCGCCGCCGGAGGGGTCACCATAGCGGCGGGGGGCGGCGAACGGGTGAACGGAGAGGCCCTACTGCTTGGGCAACCCGGGCGGGTTGACCTCGGAGGTCGGCACGGCCTCGTTGTCCAGGCCCCAGCGCTTGAGCACCTGGCCGTAGCTGCCGTTCCTGATCACCTCGTTCAGCGCCTCGTTGAGCGCCCGGACCAGCCCGTTGTCCTTGCGGGTGGTCGCGGCGATCTTGCCGAGGACGTCCGCGCCGCCGCCCGAGTAGGTGCCGACGATCTCGGTCTCGCCGGTCTGCGCGACGTGGAAGGCCAGGCTGGGATTGGGGCCGACGTAGGCGTCGATCCGGCCGGAGGAGAGCGCCAGGTAGAACTCGGTGCCCTGGAAGTACTTGATGTCGATCGGCTTGAGGCCGTTCCTGGTGTTCTCCTCGCTCCAGGAGATCAGCAGCTTCTCCTGGTTGGTGCCGGAGGAGACGCCGACCGACCTGCCCGCCAGGTCCTTGGCGCCGGCGACCTTGAGGCCGCTGCCCTTCCTGGCCTCGAAGCCGAGGACGTCCAGCCGGTAGGTGGCGAAGTCGTACTTCTCCTTGCGCGCCTCGGTGACGGTGATGTTGGAGAGGCCGACGTCGTACTTGCCGCTGTCCAGGCCGACGAAGATGTTCTCCCAGGAGACCGGGTTGAACTCGACCTTGAGGCCGAGCACGTTGCCGACCAGGGTGGCGATGTCCGGCTCGACGCCGATGACGGTCCTGTCGTCGTTGGCGTAGAAGTCCAGCGGCGGGGTGGTGCCGAGGGAGTCGACGACGGCCAGCGTCCCCCTCCTCCTGATCTCCTCCGGGACGAGCGCCGCGATCGCGTCGACCTTGGCCGTGGTCACCCGGTTCTGCTCGGCCGTCAGGTTCACCACGGCGCCGTTCGGCGCGGTGCTGCCCTTGGCCGGGGCGAGTTCCGCCGTGGCTCCCGAGGACGCGCCGCCACAGGCGGTCAGGGCGAGGGCGGCGGCGAGGGCGCCGGCGGCGGTCACCAGGGCGCGACGGGGTAGGGGCATGGCGGAACTCCTGCTCGGTGAAGGGGGTTGCGGTGCGGCGGGGAGGGCTGGAGCACCTCGGTTCAGGGCACCTCGGTTCAGGACACCTCGGTTCAGGACACCTCGGCTCAGGACACCTCGGCTCAGGACACCTCGGCTCAGGACACCTCGGCTCAGAGCACCTTGGCGAGGAACGCCCGGGTGCGTTCGTGCCGGGGGCGGTCCAGGACTTCGGCCGGCGGGCCCTGCTCGACCACCACGCCGCCGTCCATGAAGACGACGGTGTCGGCGACCTCGCGGGCGAAGCCGATCTCGTGGGTGACCACGATCATGGTGGTGCCGGTCCGGGCGAGGTCCTTGATGACGTCCAGCACCTCGCCGACCAGCTCCGGGTCGAGCGCCGAGGTGGGCTCGTCGAACAGCAGCACCTTCGGCTCCAGGGCCAGCGCCCGGGCGATCGCCACCCGCTGCTGCTGGCCGCCGGAGAGCTGCCGGGGGTACGCGGCGGCCTTGTCGGCCAGTCCGACCCGCTCCAGCAGCGCCAGCGCCGCCGCCCTGGCCTCGGCCCTGGGGCGGCGCAGCGCGGCGATCGGCGCCTCGACCAGGTTCTCCAGCACGGTGAGGTGCGGGAACAGGTTGAAGTTCTGGAACACGAAGCCGATGTGGGTGCGCTGGCGCAGCACCTCGCGCTCCCTGAGCTCGTACAGCCGGTCGCCGGAACGCCGGTAGCCGATCAGCTCGCCGTCGATGGCGACGTAGCCGCCGTCGAGCTTCTCCAGGTGGTTGATCGCGCGCAGCAGCGTGGACTTGCCGGAGCCGGACGGGCCGAGCACCACGGTGACCGAGCCGGCCGGGACGTCCAGGTCGACGCCGCGCAGCACCTCCAGTGGCCCGAAGCTCTTGTGCAGGCCGCGGACCTGCACCATCGGTGCGGCCGCCGGTTCGGTCTTGGTGAGCGTGGTCATCGACGTCCTCCGGTGGTGCGCGCGGTCGCTGCGCGAGTGGTCGGCGTGCGGGCGGTCGGCGGGCGGGCGGGCAGGCTCCGGACGAAGGCCCGGGCGCGCTGGAGCGGGGTGGGCGGCGGGGTGCGCTGCGCGCCGCGGGCGAAGTAGCGCTCGACGTAGTACTGGCCGATGGACAGCACCGTGGTCAGCAGCACGTACCAGACGGTGGCGACCATCAGCAGCGGCACCACCCGGCCGGTCCGGCCGTAGACCACCTGGGCCTGGTAGAAGAGCTCGCCGATGGCCATCACGTAGACCACCGAGGTGCCCTTGAGCAGTGAGATCACCTCGTTGGCGGCGGCCGGCAGGATGCCGCGCATCGCCTGCGGCAGCACGATCCGCCAGCCCTGGCGCCAGCGCGGGATGCCGAGCGCGGTGGCGGCCTCCCGTTGGCCGGCGTCCACCGCGATGACGCCGCCGCGGATGATCTCGGCGGCGAACGCGGCCTGGTGCAGCCCGAGGCCGAGCACGGCGGCGCCGAGCGCGCTCAGCACGCCGACCGTCTCGAAGTCCCCGAAGGTCGGGCCGAACGGGATGCCGATCCCGAACCGCTTGTAGAGGTACGAGAGGTTGAACCAGAACACCAGCTGGACGATCAGCGGGATCGAGCGGAACACCCACACGTACGCCCAGGCGATGGACTGGAGGATCGCGCTGCGGGACAGCCGCATCGCGGCCACCACGGCGCCCAGCAGGAAGCCCAGCCCGGTGCCGTAGACGGTGAGTTCGAGGGTGCGGCCGACCGCCTGGACGATCGTGTCGGCGGTGAAGTAGACCCGGAAGGTGGCCCAGTCCCAGCCGGGATTGGTGGCCAGGCCGTGGGCGAACTGGGCGAGCACGACGAGGGCGGCGACCCCGATCCCCCAGCGCCAGGGGTGCCGGGCGGGGACGGCCCGCAGAGCGGCCAGTTCGTCGAGGTCCAGGCGGGGGCCGGGGCCCGGACCGGGATCGGGTCCGGACGCCGGTGCCCGCTCGACCCGGGCCTGGGCCTGGGCTTGGGCCTCGGCTTGGGCTTGGGCCTGGGCTTGGGCCTGGGACGTCGCGGCGGTGCTGGCGGTCATCGGGGGGCTCCTTCGGCAGACCCGGGGATCACTGGTGTTCGGGCGGGCTGATCAGGGACTCCTTGATCGCCGATTCGGCGACCCCCCACTTCTTGAGGATCCGCTCGTACGTCCCGTCCTTGATCAGCTGGTTGACCGCCGCCTGGAAGGCCGGGGTGAGCTTCGAGCCCTTCTTGAACGCGAAGCCGACGTCCAGCCGGTGGAACTCGCCGAGGAAGCGCGTCCCGGAGGCCTCCTGCGCGGCCTGGTAGCGCAGGCCGTTGATGGTGGACATCAGGACGTCGACCCGGCCCTGCTGGAGGCCGGTGAGCACGGCCCCGGGGTCGCTGAACGCCCTGACCTCGTACGGCTTCTTCCCGGCGTCGGTGCAGGCGGTGCGCTTCGCGTTCAGCGTGGTCTCGAAGGTGGTGCCGGCGCCGGTGCCGATGGTCAGCCCGCAGAGCTGGAGCAGGTCGGTGACCGGCTGGACGCCCTGGTTGTCCTTGCGGACGGCGAAGCCCTGGCCGTCGTCGATGTAGGTGACGAAGTCGATGGTCTTCAACCGGGCCGTGGTGACCCCGAAGTTGCCGGTGCCGACGTCGAACTTGCCGCTGTCCAGGGCGGGCAGGATGGTCTCGAAGGCGGCCTCCTGGCGCTGCACGGTCAGGCCGAGCAGCCTGGCCACCGCATCGGTGAAGTCCACGTCGATCCCGGCCGGCTTCTTGGTGGCCTGGTCGGCGTAGAAGGCGGTGGGCGGCGAGCCGAAGGACGCGCCGAAGGTCAGCGTGCCGGCCTTGCGGACCTCCTCGGGCAGCAGCGCGGCGGCGGCGTCCGACTTCGCGAGGCCGGAGACGACGTCCTGGGAGACGGCGGTGGCGGCGGGCCCGCTCGCCCCCGCCGGGCCCGCGATCTTCGGGTCCGAGCCGCACGCGGCCAGCGCCAGCACCGGCAGCAGGGCGGTGGCCGCGAGCAGGCGGCGGCGGACGGTGGTGCTTCTCACGGGGGGCCTTTCAGGGGGTCGGAGCCAGCACCGTCAGGTGCTTCTCGAAGGGGAGCGGGCCGATCGTCAGGGGATCGGCGGCGACGTCGAACAGCGGGGTGTAGCCGGACGCCAGGTAGAGGCCCCTGGCCTCCGGCTGGCGCGGACCGGTGGTGAGGTAGATCCGGGCGTAGCCGGCGGCGGCCGCCGTCCGCTCCAGCTCGGCCAGCACCCGACGGGCCAGGCCGCGGCGGCGGTGCGCGGAGTGCGTCCACATCCGCTTCAGCTCGGCGGTGCGCTCGTCGTACCGCTTGTACGCGCCGCCGGCGACCGGCTCGCCGTCCTCCAGCAGGAGCAGCAGGACGCCGTGCGGCTCGGCGAAGGCGTCCCGGGGGTAGCGGGTCATCTCCTGGTGCGCCTCGGGGCCGTAGCGGCTGACGTACTCGTGGGTGAGCTCGCGCAGCAGCGGTTCGACCAGCGGGTCGTCGATGGTGACCCGGCGGAACCCGGCCGCCGGGCCGGCCCACCGGTCCGGAGCGCTCACGCCTGCACCGCGATCAGCTGGTGCCGGTCCCGCTCGGCGCGCTCGGCCGCCGCCGCGGCCTTGGCGGCGTCCCGCTTGGCGACCTCCTCGCGGACGATCGGGATGACGTGGCGGCCGAAGTCGATCGCGTCGTCGAGCAGGTGGTAGCCGCGGGCGGAGAGGATGTCCACGCCGAGGTCGTAGTAGTCGAGCAGCGCCTCCGCGACCGTCTCCGGGGTGCCGACCAAGGCGTTGGAGTTGCCGGCCCCGCCGGTGGCCGCGGCGGTCGGGGTCCACAGCGCGCGGTCGTAGCGCTCGCCGGCCTCGGCGATCTCGATCAGCCGCTGGGAGCCGGCGTTCTCGGGCGCTGCGGCGCCGAGCGGGCGGCCCCGGCGGACGAGCTCCCCGGACTCCCGGCGGGCCTTGATCGCGGCCACCGTCCGGTGCGCCTTCTCCCAGGCCAGTTCCTCGGTCGGCGCGATGATCGGCCGGAACGCCACCTGGATCCGCGGCACGTCGGTGCGCCCGGCGGCCCGGGCCGCCTCCTTCACCCGCTCGATCTGCTCGGCGGTGCGGGCCAGCGGCTCGCCCCACAGGCAGTAGACGTCCGCCTCGGCGCCGCCGGCCGCGTAGGCGGCGTCCGAGGAACCGCCGAAGGAGACCCCGGGGCGCGGCTGCTGGACGGGGAAGACGTCGGAGACGAAGTCGTTGAAGCGGTAGTGGGCGCCCTCGTGGTCGAAGGGCTCCCGGCTGGTCCACGCCTTCTTGACGATGCCGATGTACTCGCGGGTGCGCTCGTAGCGCTCGTCCTTGGACAGGAAGTCGCCCTCGCGCTGCTGCTCGTGGTCGCTGCCGCCGGTGATGAAGTGGACGGTCAGCCGCCCGTCGCTGATCTGGTCCAGGGTCGCGAAGGTCTTGGCGGCGAAGGTCGGGTAGGAGACGTTCGGCCGGTGCGCCAGCAGGATCTGCAGCCGGTCCAGGTGCGAGGCGAGGAAGGCCGCCGCGGCCGCGGGTTCCGGGGAGCCGGCGCCGTACGCGAAGAGCACCCGGTCCCAGCCGTGGTCCTCGTGGGCCCGGGCCAGCCGCAGGGTGTAGTCGCGGTCGAAGGCGGCGGTGGAGCGGGGGGTGGTCTCCGAGCCGTCGCCGGTGGCGGCGATACCGAGGAATTCGACGGGCATGGCGGAACCTTTCGGGGTGAGCGGAGTCCGGTGGACTGCGGGTGGGCAGGCCGGAGCCGGCCGGGGCGGGGCGGCCGTGGAACGGGTGCGCGGCGGCCGCGCCGACGGTGGGGTCGGCGCGCGCGGCGGGAGGAGGTGGGAGGCAGGCGTGGACGAGGGAGTACTGCCGGAGTTCAGTGCGAGGTCGTCGGACGGCAGCGTGCGCCTGGGACGCCGTCAGCTGCGGACGGCTGGTCCCGGCCCGCGGCGGGGCAGACCGAGGGAGGGCTCCCCGCGGGAGATCGGGGCCGGACGGGCGGCCCGCTGCCGGGTCAGCCGCGACACGCCGCGGACCACACCCGACCGAAGTCGATGTGGTCGCGGGTGACCAGGGGCTGCTCGGCGTACATGGCCTCAAGTTGAACAGCCCGCCAAGTGGTCCGTCAACCACCCATCATTGCCGCTCTGTTGCGATCTCCTGTCGTCCTGCGACCGGTCCGCGCCGGGCCCCGGTCGGGGCCCGGACCACCCTTGACAGCCGTCGATCGCGCATGCGTACGATCACGGCGGAGTGCAGTGCACAGCGCCGGCCGTGTTGAGGGACGCGGGCCGGTGCGACGGCCGTACGTGACCACACCCGTACCTCCCGCCCGCCCGCACCTCCGCCAGGAGCCGCCGCCATGGCCACCCCGCAGGACCTCCTCACCGCCCGCTCCACCCCCGCCCCCGCGGGCGCCACCGCCCCCGACCGCCCCGGCCCGCCGCCCGACCCCGGCGCCCGGATCGTCGCCCGCCGCCGGCCCGGGCAGTGGGTCTGCGCCGGGATCGCGCTGCTGCTGGCCGCGATGGCCGTCAACTCCGTGGTGCGCAACAAGGCCTTCCAGTGGGACGTGGTCGCCGACTGGTTCACCGCCGGGTCGGTGCTCAACGGCCTCACCCTGACCCTCTGGCTCACCGCCGTCACCCTCGCCCTCGGCTTCGTCCTCGGCACCGGCCTCGCCGTCATGCGGATGTCCGGCAACCCGGTGCTGCGCACCCTGGGTTGGGGCTACATCTGGATCTTCCGCTCCACCCCGCCGCTGGTGCAGCTGCTGTTCTTCTTCAACATCGGCGCGCTCTACCCGACCCTCGGCCTGGGCATCCCGTTCGGCCCCGAGTTCGTCACCGTCAAGACCGTCAACCTGATCGGCCCCACCCTCACCGCCGTCATCGGCCTCACCCTGCTGGAGACCGCGTACGCCGCCGAGGTGATCCGCGGCGGCATCCTGTCCGTCGACCGCGGCCAGCTGGAGGCCGCCTCGGCGCTCGGCCTCGGCCGGTGGCGGGTGCTGCGCCGGATCGTCGTCCCCCAGGCGATGCGCTCGATCGTGCCGACCGCCGGGAACATGCTGATCAGCGCGCTCAAGGGCACCAGCATCGTCAGCGTGCTGGCCGTCTCCGACCTGCTCTACTCGGTGCAGCTGGTCTACCTGCAGTCGTACCGGGTCATCCCGATGCTGGTGGTCGCCACCATCTGGTACCTGGTGGTCACCACCCTGCTGTCCGTCGGCCAGTACTACGTCGAGCGCCACTACGCCAAGGGCGCCACCCGGGACGGCCTGCCGCCCACCCCGCTCCAGCGGGCCCGGGCCGCCCTACGGCGGCTGCGGGAGGTGGCGGCATGAGTCTTCTGGTGATCGTCGGCGCGGGCCCGCGGGGCACCGGGCTGCTGGAGCGGATCGCCGCCAACGCGGCCGAACTCCTGCCCGCCGAACGGCCGTTGCACGTCCACCTGGTCGACCCGCACCCGCCCGGCGCGGGCCGGATCTGGCGCCACGAACAGTCCCCGCTGCTGCGGATGAACTCGATGGCCGAGGACGTCACCATGTTCACCGACGAGCGCTCGACCATCGACGGGCCGGTCCGCCCGGGCCCCTCGCTGGCCGAATGGGCGCTCCGGCGGCGGGAGTTCGCGCCCTACCGGGAGGTCGCCGACCCGGCCGTCCGGGCCGAACTGGACGCCCTCGCGCCCACCGACTTCCCCACCCGCCGGGCCCAGAGCGCCTACCTGGACTGGGCGTTCCGCCGCGCCGTCGCCGACCTGCCCCCGCACGTCACGGTCACCGTGCACCGGGACACCGTCCGGCGGATCGACGGCCCGCCCGACGGCCCGCAGACCGTCCACCTCACCGGCCGCACGCTCACCGCCGACCACGTCGCCCTCACCCTCGGCCACCTCGACTCCACCCCGCACCCCCGGTACGCCGCCGACGCCGACTTCGCCGCCCGGCACGGCCGCTTCCACCTCCCGCCCGCCTACTCCGCCGACGCCGACCTGGACGGCATCGCCCCCGGCGAGCACGTCGTGCTGCGCGGCCTCGGCCTGGCCTCCGTCGACCTGGTCGCCCTGCTCACCGAAGGGCGCGGCGGCCGCTTCGAGCCCACCGGGGACGGGCTGCGCTACCGCCCGTCCGGCCGCGAACCGGTGCTGCACCTCGGCTCCCGGCGCGGAGTCCCGTACCACTCCAAGACCGGCTACCGCCTCCAGGGGCCGCCCGCCCCGCTCCCCCGGTACTTCGACGCGGCCGCCGTGGACGCCGTCCTCGCCACCGGCGGTCCGCTCGAACTCCGGCGCGACTTCTGGCCGTTGATGGCCAAGGAGACCGCCTTCGGGCACTACCACGAGCTGTTCCACGCCCACCCCGAGCGCACCGCGCTGCCCTGGCCGGAGTTCCTGGCCCGGTTCGACCGGCACGACTGGCACTCCCCCGCCCTGGCCGCCCTGGTCGCCGAGGCCGTACCCGACCCGGCCGACCGGATCGACTTCGAACGGCTCGACCACCCGCTGGCCGGCCTCGAACTCGGCTCCGCCGAGGAGCTCCAGCAGCACCTGCGCGCCTACGTCACCGCCGACGCCGACCGCCGCGCCGACCCCGCGCACAGCGCCGACCTCGGCGCCTTCCTCGCCCTGCTCTCGCTGTTCGGCCAGCTCCCGCGCATCCTCGCGACCGGCCGGCTCACCGCCCGCTCGGTCGCCGAGGAGGTGGACGGGTGGTTCTTCGGCTACTTCAGCTACCTCGCCTCCGGCCCGCCCGGCTTCCGGCTGCGCCAGCTGCTCGCCCTCTCCGAGGCCGGGATCGTGCGATTCCTGGGCGCGGGCGTCCGGGTCGAACGGGACGAGGCCACCGGCACCTGGCGGGCCGGCGGCGCCACCGTGCCGGGCCACACCGTCGCCGCCACCGCCCTGGTCGAGGCGTACCTGCCCAAGCACCAGCTGACCCGCACCCTCGACCCGGTGCTACGCGAACTGCACCGCGCCGGGCGGCTCGTGGAGGAGGTGGTCGCCGACGAGGACTACACCCACCGCTCCGGCCTGGTCACCATCGCCCCCGGCGACAGCCGCCTGCTCGACCCGGCCCTGGGCGGCGCCCCGCACCCCCGGCGCACCGCACTCGGCCCGCACACCAGCCTGCGCGCCGCCGCCGCCTTCGCCCGGCCCCGCACCAACTCCCCGGGATTCCGGCAGAACGACGCCGCCGCCCGCGCGCTGCTGCGGGCGCTGGCCGCGCTCCCGGCCGCCGCCCCGGGGCCCGTCGACGATCCCCCGCCCGCCCGCCGCCGCCAGGGCACCCGCCTCGCCGCGCTGTCGGCGGTCGCCGCCCCTGCTCCGCCGTGCGGTCAGCGCACCCCGCCACCGCCGCGCCCGCCCTCCGGCCGGACGAGGGGGGCCTGAAGGCGGGCCCCGGGGTGGGCCCGGCCGCGGGTTCAGGGCCCACCCCCGCCTCTCCGACTCCACCGACGCCCGTTCAGCCCCCCTCCCCCCGCCTTCACCCGGATGGAAGGATGGGCCCTGAGCCCCCGTGACGAAGCGGCGGGCCCGACGGCCCCGGTGTCGCGGCCGCCGGACGAGCAGAGCCGAGGAGAAGCGGTCATGGCCAAGCAGGCCCCGCAGAGCGACCCGGCGCAGGACGCCCCCGAGGTGTCCGCGCCCCAGCACGCGGCGGCCGGGCTGCCCGCGGTCGGCCACAGCCTGCGGATGGCCGCCGAGCAGATGGGCCCCCTCCGCACCCTCGCCACGCTGCGCAAGGTCAACCAGCCGGACGGCTTCGACTGCCCCGGCTGCGCCTGGCCGGAGCCGGGGAAGACGCACACGGCGGAGTTCTGCGAGAACGGCGCCAAGGCCGTCGCCGAGGAGGCCACCGAGCGCCGGATCCGCGCCGAGTTCTTCGCCGCCCACCCGGTCGCCGAGCTGGCCGGGCGCTCCGGCTACTGGCTGGGCCAGCAGGGCCGCCTCACCCGGCCGATGCTGCTCGACGAGGGCGCCACCCACTACACGCCGGTCTCCTGGGACGACGCCTTCGCGCTGATCGCCGAGGAGCTGCGCGCCCTGGACACCCCGGACGGCGCCGCCTTCTACACCTCCGGGCGGACCAGCAACGAGGCCGCCTTCGCGTACCAGCTGTTCGCCCGCCGGCTGGGCACCAACAACCTGCCGGACTGCTCCAACATGTGCCACGAGTCGTCCGGTTCGGCGCTCACCGAGACGCTCGGCGTCGGCAAGGGCAGCGTCAGCCTCAAGGACCTCTACCAGGCCGACCTGATCATCGTGGCCGGCCAGAACCCGGGCACCAACCACCCCCGGATGCTCTCCGCGCTGGAGCGCGCCAAGCGGGCCGGCGCCACCATCGTGAGCGTGAACCCGCTGCCGGAGGCCGGCCTGGAGCGCTTCAAGAACCCGCAGCACGCGCGCGGCCTGGTCGGCCACGGCACCAAGCTGACCGACCTGTTCCTGCAGATCCGCCTCGGCGGGGACCTGGCGCTGTTCCGCGCGCTCAACCGGATGATCCTGGAGCAGGACGGCGTCGACCGCGCCTTCGTCACCGAACACTGCCACGGCTTCGAGGAGTTCGAGGCGCAGGCGGGCACGACCGACCGCGCCGAGGTGCTCGCCGCGACCGGCCTGCCGTGGGAGCAGATCGAGGAGCTCGGCCGGCTGGTGCTGGGCTCCCGGAAGATCATCGTCTGCTGGGCGATGGGCCTCACCCAGCACAAGCACGCCGTCCCGACCATCCGCGAGGTGGTCAACTTCCTGCTGCTGCGCGGCAACGTCGGCCGCCCGGGCGCCGGGGTCTGCCCGGTGCGCGGGCACAGCAACGTCCAGGGCGACCGGACGATGGGCATCTTCGAGCGGCCCTCGACGGCCTTCCTGGACGCGCTCGGCGAGGAGTTCGGCTTCGAGCCGCCGCGCGCGCACGGCCTCGACTCGGTGGACACCATCCGGGCGATGCGCGACGGCCGGGTCGGGGTGTTCTTCGCGATGGGCGGCAACTTCGTCGCGGCCACCCCGGACACCGACGTCACCGAGGCGGCGATGCGCCGCTGCCGGCTGACCGTGCACGTCTCCACCAAGCTCAACCGCTCGCACGTGGTCACCGGCGCCCGCGCACTGATCCTGCCCACCCTGGGCCGCACCGACCGGGACGTCACCGGCGCAGGCGCCCAGTTCGTCAGCGTCGAGGACTCGATGGGCCAGGTGCACTCCTCGCGCGGCGGCCTGCGCCCGCCCGCCCCCGGCCTGCTCTCCGAGACCGCGATCGTCTGCCGGCTGGCCCGCGCCGTCCTCGGCCCCGGGGACACCGTGCCGTGGGAGGACTTCGCCACCGACTACGACACCCTGCGGGACCGGATCGCCCGGGTCGTCCCCGGCTTCGAGGACTACAACGAGAAGGTCCGCCGCCCCGGCGGCTTCACCCTGCCGCACGGCCCGCGCGACTCCCGGACCTTCCCCACCGCGACCGGGAAGGCCAACTTCACCGTCAACCCGCTCACCGCCCCCGAGGTCCCGCCGGGCCGCCTGCTGTTGCAGACGCTGCGCTCGCACGACCAGTACAACACCACCGTCTACGGCCTGGACGACCGCTACCGGGGCATCAAGGGCGGCCGCCGGGTGGTCCTGGTCAACCCGGCCGACGCCGCCGAACTCGGCCTGGCCGAGGGCGACTTCGTCGACCTGGTGAGCGAGTGGCGGGACGGCGTCGAGCGGCGCGCCCCGCACTTCCGGGTGGTCCACTACCCGGTGGCCCGCGGCGGCGCGGCGGCCTACTACCCGGAGACCAACGTGCTCGTCCCGCTGGACTCCACCGCCGACATCAGCAACACGCCGACCTCCAAGGCCGTGGTCGTCCGCTTCGAGCCGGACACCGGCGCCCCGGCGTGACGCACGCGAAGGCCGCCCGGTGTCCGCGGACGCCGGGCGGCCTTCCTCATGGCTCAGTTGGTGCCGAGCGGCAGTGTCGCGGTGGCGCTGCCCGGGGCCCCGGCGCTCGCCGAGCCGGTGGTGGTGGAGGCGGCGGTGCCGGTGGAACCCGGGGTGCCGGCGCCGGTCGGGGTGGGCGTCGCCGGGCCCGTGCCGGTCGGCGCCGGGGTGCCCGTCCCGGTCGGGGCGGGCGTGCCGGTCCCGGTGCCGGTCCCGGTCGGCGTCGGCGTGGGCGTGGGCGTTCCGGGGGCGGTGGTGCCGGTGCCGGACGGCGTCCCCGGGTCGGTGGGCGTTCCGGTGCCGGACGGCGTGCCGGTGCCGGTGTCCGCGGGCGTGCCCGGGGTGGTGGACGGCGTGCCCGGGGTGGCCGGCGGGTTGGCGGGCGTGCCGGGGGCCGGGGCGGTCGGGACCTGGTTGGCCGGGCTGGGCGCGATCGGGGTGACGGTGTCCCAGCCGGCGGGCAGGTCGGGCACCTTCCAGCTGCCGCCGGCCTCGTCCGCCGCGCCGGACGGGTCGGGCCGCACCGCCCCGAGGATCGGCATCGAGCCGATCGGCGACACCTTGATGACGGCGCCCGGCCGGGGTGCCTGGACGACCAGCCCGCCGCCGATGTACATCGCGACGTGCGTGGCGCCCTCGAAGTAGATGACCAGGTCGCCGGGGCGGAGCTGGTTCAGCGCGATGTGCGGGAGCTGGGCCCACTGCTCCTGGCTGGTGCGCGGGATCGGCAGCCCGGCGTGCAGCCAGGCCTGCGAGGTGAGGCCCGAGCAGTCGTAGGAGTCCGGCCCCGCGCCGCCCCACAGGTACGGCTTGTTGAGCTGGGCGAGCGCGAAGGCGACGGCGGTGCGGCCGGCCGCCGACGGGGTGCGCTCCCCCTTGCCGAGGGCGCCGGAGGCGAGGAAGGCGAGCTGGGCCTCGTCGGCCTTGGCCTTCTCCAGCTTCTCCAGTTCGGTGCGCTGGGCGCCGGTGAGTGAGGAGACCAGCTGCTCGACGGAGGCGAGGTCGGTGGCGACCTTGGCCTTGGCGGCGTCCTGCTGGGTGACCAGCGTCTGGGAGGTCCTGAGCGCGTCCTCGGTCTGCTTCGTCAGGCCGGCGAGGGCCTCGCGGTCGGTCTTCAGCCGGTCCAGGAACTCGGACTGCGAGCGGCTGGCGGCGGTGAGCAGTTCCGCGATGGTGACGGCCTCGTACGGGTCCTTGGAGAGCAGCAGTTCGGCGTAGGCGGAGGCGGCGCCGTTGCGGTACTGGGCGGCGGCGAGCTGGGAGGCGATGTCGGTGCCGGCGTCGACCTGCTTCTGCTGGCGGTCCAGCCGGCCCTGGAGGTCGGTGAGCGCGGCCTGCTGCTCGGCGACCTTGGCGACGGCGCCGTTGTACTGCTCGGTGGCGGTCTCGGCGCTCTGGTAGAGCGTGTGCAACTGGTCGAGCAGCGGGCCGAGGGTGGCCTTGGCGGCGGCGAGCGGGTCGTCGCCCGGGCTGGCCGCGGTGATCGAGGCGCCCGGATCGGGGGCGGCGTACGCGGCCTGCGCGGCGAGCGGGAGGGCGAGCGCGGCGGCCGCGAGGGCGGCTCCGCAGCGCAGTGCCGCCCGCAGCCAGGGCCGTACGACTGCCGATTCAGTGCGCTGTGCAGCCCCGCCCATGGGTTGGTCCTCCCCGCCCCAGCCTGTCACCGGCGTCCCCGGATCCCGCAGATCCTCCCACGGGTTACTCACCGGAAACAGGGCGCATCCGGACTGGGAGGTTAATTCTCGGTTGATCTGTGAGACAGCTCTCAGCAAACCGGAGCGAACCGGGGCGAACTTCGCTAATGTCCAGCTCAGCGCGACCGCCGACACCCCTCCGAAAGCTTCCGGACACCACTGGGACACCAGCGGAACCACGATTCCCGGCTCAGTTCACCTTCCGTTTACCAAACAGACCTACGGTCGCGACGACACCAACGTCCGTGCGACAACTACGACGATTGTTTGGGTATGGAACACATCTCGTTCCTGGTAGCCGTTGTGATCATCACGGCGCTCGCCTTCGACTTCACCAACGGGTTCCACGACACCGCCAACGCGATGGCCACCTCCATCGCGACGGGAGCCCTCAGGCCGAAGGTCGCGGTCACCATCGCGGCCGTCCTCAACTTCGCGGGCGCGTTCCTGTCCGTGAAGGTCGCCACCACCATCTCCGGCGGCATCGTCAACGAGAAGAGCGGCATCCACCCCGAGATCATCTTCGCCGCACTGGCGGGCGCGATCCTCTGGAACCTGCTGACCTGGCTGCGCGGCCTGCCGTCCAGTTCCTCGCACGCGCTGTACGGCGGCCTGATCGGCGCCACCGTGGTCGGCGTCGGCATGAACGGCGTCAACTTCGACACCGTCCTCTCCAAGATCCTGATCCCGGCGATCGCCTCCCCGCTGGTCGCCGGCCTGGCCTCCTGGGGCGCCACCAAGCTGGCCTACGCGATCACCCGCAAGGGCAACGAGGCCACCGCCACCAAGGGCTTCAAGACCGGCCAGATCTTCTCGTCCTCGCTGATCTCGCTCGCGCACGGCACCAACGACGCCCAGAAGACGATGGGCATCATCACCCTGACCCTGGTGTCGGTCGGCGCCCTGCCGCACGGCGCGCTGCCGCCCACCTGGGTGATCATCTCCGCGGGCGCCGCGATCGCGCTCGGCACCTACATGGGCGGCTGGCGGATCATCCGCTCGATGGGCAAGGGCCTCGCCGACATCAAGGCGCCGCAGGGCTTCGCCTCCGAGTCGGCCGCCGCGACCGTCATCCTGACCTCCTCGCACATGGGCTTCGGCCTCTCCACCACCCAGGTCTGCTCCGGCGGCATCATGGGCGCCGGCCTCGGCGGCCCGAAGGCCGAGCTGCGCTGGAGCCTGGTGCGCCGCATGGTCTACACCTGGGCACTGACCCTGCCGGCCGCCGCGCTGGTCTCGGGCGGTGCCGCGCTGCTGGTCCGGCAGGGCACCTGGGGCATCGTCCTAGTGGGCGCCGTGCTGGTGGCCGGCTCCGGCGCGATGTGGCTGATCTCCCGCCGCCAGCCGGTCAGCGCGGACAACGTCAACGACGTCAACGACGTCACCCCGGTGGAGATCCCCGCCACCGCCGCCCCCGCGAACGCCCCCACCCCCGCCTCGACCACGGTCGCGGCCTGAGCGCCGCAGGCTGAGGAGCACCCGCCATGCACATCAAGTGGAACGCCCTGGCCCAGACCGCCGGTGCCAGCTTCGGCATCACCGTCGCCGTGGTCTCCGTCTTCGCGCTCGGCATCCTGGCCCTGTCCCGCCGCGAGGCCGCGCTGAGCGCCCGCGAGGGCGAGGCCGCCCAGGAGCCGGGCGGCGGCCGGCTGGCCCTGGCCGGCGCCTACGCCTGCTTCGGCCTCTGCGCCGCGGCCGTCGTCTACGGCCTGGTCCTGATCGCCGCGCCGTAGGGCGCGGTCCGACGGTTCCCGCCGTCCGCGCGCGGGACGAACCGAACGGGCCGGGGAGTGTGATCCACACTCCCCGGCCCGTTCGCGCGTCCCCGCCCGGAGTCAGCCCTGCTGGCTGGTCTTCAGCGCGGTCTCCCGGATGAACAGCACCGTGACGAAGGCCAGCGCCGCGAACGGCGCGGCCCACAGGAAGACGGTGCCGACGCCGTGCCCGAACGCGTCCGTCACCAGCGGGACGATCGGGGCGGGCAGCTTGTGCAGGTCCGGGATGCCCCCGCCGCCGGCCGCGCTCGCGGCCGGGATGTGCGCGGCGGCCAGGTTCTCCGCGAGGTAGTGGGTCACCTTGCTGTTCATCAGCGCGCCGAGCGCGGAGACGCCCATCGCGCCGCCCATGGTGCGGAAGAAGGTCACCACGGAGCTGGCCGCGCCGAGCTCGTGGCGCGGCACCGTGTTCTGCACCGCGAGCACCAGGTTCTGGCTGGTCAGGCCGAGGCCGATGCCGGTGATCGCCATGTAGACGCAGAGCAGCTTGTAGTCGGTGTCGGCGCGGGCGGTGGCGAGCAGGCCGAAACCGATCGCGAGCAGCGCCGTGCCGGCGACCAGGTAGGCCTTCCACTTGCCGTACTTGGTGATCAGCCGGCCGGCGACGGTGGAGGCGAGCGCCAGGCCGAGGATCATCGGCAGGGTCATCAGGCCGGCCATGGTCGGGGACTTGGCGCGGGCCAGCTGGAAGTACTGGCTGAGGAAGGTGGTCGCGCCGTACATCCCGACGCCGACCAGCACGCTGGCCACCGCGGCCAGGGTGACGGTGCGGTACTTGAAGAGGTCCGGCGGGATGATCGGCTCGGCGGCGCGGCGCTCGATCACCACGGCCAGGGCGCCCAGCAGCAGGCCGCCGCCGACCATCGCGGCGGTCTGCCAGGACAGCCAGTCGTAGTTCGTGCCGGCCAGCGTGATCCAGATCATCAGCAGGCTGACGGCGCCGGTGATGACCAGCGCGCCGAGGTAGTCGATCTTCGCCTTGCGCTTGACCACCGGCAGCTTGAGGGTGCGCTGCACCACCAGGATCGCGGCCAGCGCGAACGGGATGCCGACGTAGAAGCACCAGCGCCAGCCCAGCCACGAGGTGTCCACGATGACGCCGCCGATCAGCGGTCCGCCGATGGTGGCCAGCGCGAAGACCGCGCCGAAGTAGCCGCTGTAACGGCCGCGTTCGCGCGGCGGGACCATCGCGGCCAGGCAGATCTGGCCCAGCGCGACCACACCGCCGGCACCGATGCCCTGGAGGGCGCGGCAGGCGATCAGCTCGGCGGTGTTCTGGGAGAGGCCGGCCAGGGCGGAGGTGGCGATGTAGATCAGCAGGGCTATCTGGAGCAGCAGCTTCTTGCTGACGAGGTCGGAGAGCTTGCCCCAGATCGGGGTGGAGGCGGTCAGGGTCAGCAGGGCCGCGGTGATCACCCAGGTGTAGGCGGACTGGCCGCCGTGCAGGTCGGTGAGGATGTGCGGCAGGGCGTTGGAGACGACGGTCGACGAGAGCACGGCCACGAAGAGGCCGAGCAGCAGGCCGGACAGCGCCTCCATCACCTGCCGGTGGGTCATCGGTTGATCGTCGACGGCGGCTCCGACGGTCGCCTCGGCTGTGACGGTCATCTGGGTCCTTCGGCGGGAGGAGTGAGCGGGGGGCGGGGGTGCGCGGGCAGGGAAAATCGTTGCCTTACGCAACCATAGGCCCGATGGTTGACTAAGGCAACTTTCTTCAAGCCCAAGTAAAGGCCTCGCCCCAGCCGCCGCCCCGGCCGCCGCCCCGGACCCGGTCCCAACCGCCACGGACCGGCCCCGCCCCGGGGCCCGGCCACCGGTCACTCCGCCGGCGGATCCCCGATCACGTCGTTGAAGCGGTGCAGCAGCACCGCGAAGCGGTCCACGTCCTCCGGCGACCAGCTGCCCAGCAGCTCCCGCACCCGCCGCATCCGGACGTCCCGGGCCGCCAGGTAGCGCCGCCGCCCGTCCTCGGTCAGCGAGACCAGTGCGGCCCGGCGGTCCAGCGGATCCGTCTCCCGGGCCACCAGGCCCAGCTCCTCCAGCGCCCGGATCTGCCGGCTCACCGTGGCCTTGCCGACCGCGAAGTGCACGCCGACGTCCGTCACCCGCACCCGCCCGGCCTGCTCGATGTAGCCGAGCATGCTGTAGGCCATCCCCTCCAGCTCGGGGTGCACCCGGCGTGAGAGCTCCGCCACTCGGGCCCGGCCCCGCCGGAACATCAGCGCGACCTCGCGCTCCACCGCCAGCAGGGATTCCTCGTCACTCACCGCGCCAGTATCCCGCAGCCGCACTGGCCGGAACGCGGCGCGCGGGGTGCGACAAGCCAACTAGTTCATGGTATGAAGTATCCGTTTTCCCCCAATACACAAGGAGATGTGGATGGCCGCCCCGGGGCAGGGTTTCGTCGCTGAACTGAAGGGCGCGGTCACACCGCGTGCGGCACTGCTCGTGATCGGCGTGCTGCTGCTGCAGCTCGGCTTCATCACCTCGTACGTCGGGGCGCTGCACCACCCGGCCCCGCACGAGCTGTCGATCGCGGTGGTCGCCCCGCCGCAGGTCACCCCCAAGCTGGTCCAGGGGCTGGAATCCGTGCCGGACGACGCCGTCAAGGCCGTCACCGCCCCGGACGCCGAGACGGCCACCCAGCAGATCAAGGACCAGAAGATCTACGCCGCGCTGGTCGTGAACCCGACCGGCACCGAGGACACCCTGCTGGTCGGCGGCGCCCGCGGCACCTCCGCCGCCAAGGCCGCCGAGTCCATCACCACCGCGCTGGACAAGTCCCAGGGCCGCACCGTCAAGGTCGAGGACGTCGTGCCGCTCGCCAAGGGCGACACCAACGGCCTCTCCGCGTTCTACCTGGTCATCGGCTGGTGCGTCGGCGGCTACCTGGTCGCCTCGATCCTCGGCATCAGCGCCGGCTCCAAGCCCGCCAACGTCCACCGCCTGCTGATCCGCCTCGGCGTGCTGGCGCTGTACTCGGTCGGCGCCGGCCTCGGCGGCACGATCATCGCCGGACCGGTGCTGGACGCGCTGCCCGGCTCGATCCTGGCCCTGACCGGCATCGGCGCCCTGGTGGTGTTCACGGTCGGCGCGTTCACCATGGCGCTGCAGTGCCTGTTCGACGTCATCGGCATCGGCGTCGCGGTGCTGATCTTCGTGGTGCTGGGCAACCCGAGCGCCGGCGGCGTCTACCCGGCACCGATGATGCCGCCGTTCTGGCGGGCCATCGGCTCGCTGATCCCGAACGGCGCCGGGACCAGTGCCACCAAGTCGATCGCCTACTTCGGCTCCACCAACCTGGGCATGCCGATCGTGGTCCTGGTGGTCTGGGCGCTGATCGGCATCGGCGTCGCCTACCTGGCCGTGCTGCGCGGCCCGCGCTCCGGCGGCCGCGAGATCGTCGCCGCCGAGGCGTCCTCCGAGGCCTGATCCCCCGCGTTCCTCACCCCGAGCCCCCGGCCGCCCGGCCGGGGGCTCCGGTGCGTCCCGGGCCAGGAGTCAGCCGCCGGCGAGCCGGCCCGGGTCCGCGACGACCGCCCGCACCACGCCCACCGCGGCGCCCAGCAGCGGCCCGCGCCGGCCCAGCCGGGACACCGTCAGCCGCTCGTCCGACCAGGGCCGCACCGTCACCCGGGCGGCCAGCTCGGCCCGCATCGCCGGCAGCAGCCAGGGCGCCAGCCGGGCGTAGCCGCCGCCCAGCACCACCTCGGCCGGGTCCAGCAGGTTGACCGCCCCGGCGACCGCGATGCCCAGCGCCGAACCGGCCCCGGCCAGCACCGCGAGGGCCGGCTCGTCCCCGGCCCCGGCCCGCCCGGCGAGCAGCGTCACCCAGTCGCCCCGCGCGCCCGCCGGCCCGGCCGCCCGCAGCACGGCCGCCTCCCCCGCGTACTGCTCCAGGCAGCCGTGCGCGCCGCAGGCGCAGCGGTGGCCGTCCGGGTGGACCGGCACGTGGCCGAACTCGCCCGCGTAGCCGCGCGCCCCGCGCAGCAGCCGCCCGCCGACCACGATCGCCGCGCCGACGCCGGCCTCGGCCGAGACGTACAGGAAGTCCTCCGGGCCGCCGCCCAGCCACCGTTCGGCCAGCCCGCCCAGGTTGGCCTCGTTGTCCGCCTCGACCGGCAGCTCGGCCAGTTCGGCCGCGCCGGCCGCGCGCAGCGCGGGGCGCAGTTCGGCCGCCAGCGGGACGTCCCGCCAGCCCAGGTTGGCGGCCCGCTGGAGCACCCCGCCGGAGGTGCCGACCAGCCCGGGGACGGCCAGGGTCAGCCCGGCCGGGCGCAGGCCCGACTCGGCGACGGCCGCGTGCAGCAGTTCGGCGAGGTCGGCCATGACCGCGGCGGGCCGGCGCCCCCGGTTGCGGACCTCGCGGCGGCGCCAGGTCCGGACCTCGCCGCTCAGGTCGACCACGCAGGCGCCGAGGTGCTCCACGCCGATCTCGGCGCCGAGGCCGCCGGGCCCGAGCGGGTTGAGCCCGAGCGCGGTGCCGGGGCGGCCGACCTTGCCGCTGGGCGCGGCCGGGCCCTCCTCGACGACCAGGCCGCCGGCGATCAGCTGCTCGGCGAGCGAGGAGACGGCGGCCCTGGTCAGGCCGGTCTCGGCGGCCACCTCGGCCCGGGAGCGCGGGGCGCGCGCGATCACCCCGAGCACCAGGGCCAGGTTGGCCCGGCGCATCCCCTGCTGGCTGGCGGGCCCGCTCCGAACCGCGTCCGGTTCCCCGCGCATAACCCTCACCTCACGGCCTCATGGCGCATCCCGCGGCATCTCGGGTGCAGCGTAACCGGGTTCGTACCTAGGGTGCGCCCGTTCGGCGGGCCGGGTGAAGACCCACCGCTGCATCGCCCAGAAGCGGAACAGCATCGCGGCGAAGGTGCCGACGACCATCCCGCTGAGGAAGTCCGCGGTCTCCTGGACGAACGGGCCGACGTACGGCTCGCGCAGGTCCAGGGCGTAGCGGGAGAGTGCCAGCGGCAGGTCGTTGACGGCGATCGCCATGGCGCTGACCAGGAAGAACAGCAGTGCCTCGCGCGGGTGCCCGGCCGTCCGGAAGGCCCAGCGACGGTTGAGCACGTAGGAGACGACGGTCGAGATCACGGTCGCGATCGTCAGCGCGACCACCGGCTTGTGCTCCAGCACGGTGAACTTCAGCTCGAAGTCGATCACCAGGGTGAGGGTGAAGCAGGCGCCGCCGACCAGCAGGAACTTCACCAGCCTGCGGTGCCGCACCAGGAACGGACGCAGCCGGGCCGGCACCCGGGCCAGGGCGCGCTGCGTGGGGGACGGCATCTCCGCAGTGTGGCACGCGCAGACGCCGTCCTCCCGTCGATCCTCCCGTCGGTCCGCCCGTCGACCCGGCGCGGCCCGGTCAGGCCGCCGCGGCCAGGACCTTGGCCGGTTCCAGGGCCAGCTCCAGCACCTCCCGCACGTCCGCCACCGGGTGGACGGTGAGCCGCTCCAGCACCTCGGCCGGGACGTCGTCCAGGTCGGCCTCGTTGCGCTTGGGGATGATCACCGTGGTGACGCCGGCCCGGTCGGCGGCGAGCAGCTTCTGCTTCACCCCGCCGATCGGCAGCACCCGCCCGGTCAGCGACACCTCGCCGGTCATCGCCAGGTCGGTGCGCACCTTGCGGCCGGACAGCAGCGAGGCGAGCGCCGTGGTCATGGTGATGCCGGCGCTCGGCCCGTCCTTGGGGACGGCCCCGGCGGGGACGTGCAGGTGCACGCCGCGGTCGCGCAGCGAGGTGACCGGCAGCTCCAGTTCGGCGCCGCGCGAGCGCAGGTAGGAGAGCGCGATGTGCGCGGACTCCTTCATCACGTCGCCCAGTTGCCCGGTGAGGGTGAGTCCGGTGCCGCCGGTCTCGGCGTCGGCGAGCGAGGCCTCGATGTAGAGGACGTCGCCGCCGGCGCCGGTCACGGCGAGGCCGGTGGCCACGCCGGGGACGGCGGTGCGCCGCTCGGCCGGCGCCTGGGCGGCCTCCGGCACGTGGTGGGGCCGGCCGATCAGGGCGCGCAGCTCGTCCGGGCCGATCGCGGCGGGCAGTTCGCGCTCGCCGAGTTCGGCCTGGGCGGCGATCCTGCGCAGCACCCGGGCGATCGAGCGTTCCAGGTTCCGCACGCCGGCCTCCCGGGTGTACTCCCCGGCCAGCCGGCGCAGCGCCGCCTCGTCGACGCTGACCTGGTCGCCGCCCAGTCCGGCCTTCTCGCGCTGGCGCGGGAGCAGGTGGTCGCGGGCGATGACGACCTTCTCGTCCTCGGTGTAGCCGTCGAGGCGGACGAGCTCCATCCGGTCGAGCAGCGGCTCGGGGATGGCCTCCAGCACGTTGGCGGTGGCGAGGAAGACGACGTCCGAGAGGTCGAGCTCGACCTCCAGGTAGTGGTCCCGGAAGGTGTGGTTCTGCGCCGGGTCCAGCACCTCCAGCAGGGCGGCGGCCGGGTCGCCCCGGTAGTCGGAGCCGACCTTGTCGATCTCGTCGAGCAGGACGACCGGGTTCATCGAGCCGGCCTCCTTGATCGCCCGCACGAGCCGGCCGGGCTGCGCGCCGACGTAGGTGCGCCGGTGGCCGCGGATCTCGGCCTCGTCCCGGACGCCGCCGAGCGCGACCCGGACGAAGGTGCGGCCCATGGCGCGGGCCACCGACTCGCCGAGCGAGGTCTTGCCGACGCCGGGCGGGCCGACCAGCGCCAGCACCGCTCCGCCGCGCCGGCCGCCGACCAGCCCGAGCCCCTGGTCGGCCCGGCGCTTGCGCACCGCGAGGTACTCGACGATGCGGTCCTTCACGTCGGCCAAACCGGCGTGGTCGGCGTCCAGCACCGCGCGGGCGCCGGCGATGTCGTACGCGTCCTCGGTGCGCTCGTTCCAGGGCAGCTCCAGGACGGTGTCCAGCCAGGTGCGGATCCAGGGGCCCTCGGGGGACTGCTCGGAGGCCCGCTCCAGCTTGTCGACCTCCTTGAGGGCCGCGTCGCGGACCTTCTCGGGCAGGTCGGCGGCCTCGACCCGGGCGCGGTAGTCGCCCTCCTCGTCGGCCGGGTCGCCGTTGAGCTCGGCCAGTTCCTTGCGGACGGCCTCCAGCTGGCGGCGGAGCAGGAACTCCTTCTGCTGCTTGGCCACGCCCTCCTCGACGTCCTTGCGGATGGTGTCGTTGACCTCCTCCTCGGCGAGGTGGTCGCGCAGCAGGGTCAGCGCGTACTCCAGGCGGGCGACCTGGTCGGCCTCCAGCAGCACCTTGAGCTTCTGCTCGGCGGTGGCGAAGGGCGCGTAGCCGATGTTGTCGGCGAGCTCGCCGACGCCCTCGATCTGGGCCACCCGGTCGACGATCTGCCAGGCGCCGCGCCTGCGCAGCCACTGGGTGGACAGCGCCTTGTACTCCTTGACCAGCTCGGCGGCCCGGCCGGCCACCGGGGTGTCCACCGAGGACTCCCGGAAGGGCGTGGTCTCCACCCAGAGGGCGGCGCCGGGGCCGGTGGTGCCGGCCCCGATGCGGACCCGGCGCACGGCGCGCACCAGCGCGGCCGGCTCCCCGTCGGCCAGCCGGCCGACCTGCTCGACGGTGGCCAGGGTGCCGACCGCCGCGTACGAGCCGTCCACCCGCGGGACCAGCAGGACCTGCGGCTTGCCGGTGCCGGTGGCCGCCGCGCGGGCGGCCTCGACCGCGGCGCGCACCTCGGTGTCCTTGAGGTCCAGCGGGACGACCATGCCCGGCAGGACGACCTCGTCGTCGAGCGGCAGCACGGGCAGGGTGAGCGGTGTGGACGTCGATGCCATGATCTCTCCCCAGTCAGTGAAGTTGAGTCGACCTGACTAAGGCCTGGCGCGCGCCGGATGTTCCCGAGGCGGTGTTCGCCGTGAGCGAACAGGAGCGGGTGTGGAGCGAGCGGGGGGAGGGCGCGGGAAGTGCCGTCAAAAGCGCCCGGGGGGCGACACCCGGAAGGGTCAGCGCACGTCCAGGACCGGAGCGCCGCCCGGCGCGGGCGAGGAGCCCGCGGCCGGCGCCTCGACCCGGCGCGTCCGCGGCTTCGGCCGCGGCCGGCGGGCCTGGGCCCGGCGCAGCCAGCGCCACAGCGCCACCCCGGTGAGCACCGCGGCCGGGTGCCCCACGGCGGTGACCAGGTCCCGCTCGGTGAGGATCTGCTCGGCGATCAGCAGCCCGGCGCCGCCGAGCGCGACCAGCCGCCCGCGCCACGGCAGCAGCCCGGCCACCGCACCCAGACAGGTGAGCACGCCGTAGCTGACGCCGATGTCCAGGTAGTCCAGCGCCCCGGCCTCCATCCGCCCGGCCTCCACCGCGGTGATCACCACGCCCTGGGACAGCAGCGTGGCCGTGACGTGCCCGATCGCGAAGACCGCCGCCGCCCGGGCGGGGCCGATCCGGCGCTCCAGCGGCGCGAGGGTGACGGCGAATCCCCACAGGTACGGCATCCACACCTCGCCGGCCACCCAGAAGCCGCTGAGCACCAGCGCGCGCAGGGGGTGCTGCAGGAGGTTGTGGCCGTCGGAACTGGAGGCCTCCTGCAGCCGCTGCACGAGTTCCGGATCGGCGAGTTTGGCAAAGGTCGTGGTGGCGCCCACCACGGCGAGATAGCCGAGGGTGAAGGGGTTTCGCCGGGGTGTCGGCACCCGCGCCAGCAGCCACTCGACGACGCCGGTGCGCAGACCGTGCCGGAGCATCCCGTACGGCGGGCCGACGGGCGGCGCCCCGACCCGTCCGGCACCTCGCCGCAGTCCAGCCATGCCGCCCTCCGCTCCACGCCGGCAGCCACCGGCCCCTCACCCAGGTGCCCAACGTACCGGCGCGCGCCGCGGATCCCGCCCTGCGGGGCGTTGTCGTGGCCACGTTACATCGAGGTTCTGAGAGGCATCTGAGAAAAGCCGGTGAAGACCGTCAGGAAACCGGTCGACCGGATTCCTGATATTGGTCCAGACCTTCTTTCGGCGAGCGTGCCGACAGGGGCTCTGACCGGCGACTTGGCGTCAACTCGACTGCATACGTACCGTTACGCAGAGAAAAATCGCCGGGTAAGGTATCGGCCCGTGCCCACTCGTGCAGTGGGCTCCGAGGGCGGCCCGACAGCCGGCCCACGGGCCGGAAACGTCCGGTCCACCTGCCGGGAGGCATCCGCTGTCCGTACGCTGCGAAGTGCGCGGGAGAAGTGGGCGGGCGACAATCCGCCCGCCGACCCGCACGCACGACGGGACGGCGGACCCGGCACAGTCCACGACGGAACAAGACTACGAGCGGAGCCCGCCATCCCCACAGGTGGCCGGCCCGCAGCCCTGGGGGCGGTGGCGTGACCGTGACAGAACTTCAGCAGGACAACAACCACAGCGGCGGCACGGTGAGCAGCCAACGCAGAGTGCTGGTGGTGGAGGACGAACCGACGATCGCGGAGTCGATCGCGGCCCGGCTGGGCGCGGAGGGCTTCAAGGTCGCCGTGGCCCACGACGGGCCGGGCGCGGTCGACGGCTTCCACACCTGGCAGCCGGACCTGGTGGTCCTCGACATCATGCTGCCCGGCTTCGACGGCCTTGAGGTGTGCCGCCGGATCCAGGCGCAGCGCCCGGTGCCGGTGCTGATGCTGACCGCGCGCGACGACGAGACGGACCTGCTGGTCGGCCTCGGCGTGGGCGCCGACGACTACATGACCAAACCGTTCTCCATGCGCGAACTGGCCGCCCGGGTCAACGTGCTGCTGCGCCGCGTCGAGCGCGCCCAGCAGGCGGCCCGCACGCCCGCGCTCGGCTCGCTGCGCTTCGGCGAGCTGGAGATCGACCACGTGCAGCGCCGGGTCCGGCTCGCCTCGGGCGACGTCCACCTGACGCCCACCGAGTTCGACCTGCTCGCCTGCCTGGCCGCGCAGCCGCGCGCCGTGCTGACCCGCGAGCAGCTGCTGGCCGAGGTCTGGGACTGGACGGACGCGTCCGGCACCCGCACCGTGGACAGCCACGTCAAGGCGCTGCGCCGCAAGATCGGCGCGAGCTGGATCCGTACCGTCCACGGCGTCGGGTACGCGCTGGAGGCCCCGCTCTCCTAGCGGCGAGCCTCGGGCGACGGGCCTCCGGGGGGCCCGTGTCCCGAACTGCCGCGCACCACGCGGGGGACGTACGCGGGGATCACAGGGGACCAATGACCTTTCCACAGCAACGCAACGGGGACACCGGCGGCACGCGGTCGCAGACGCTGGCCGCCCGCGCCGCCCGCCGGGTCTGGGCCGACATCCGTCCGCTCGACCCGGTCCGCTCGATCAAGGGCAAGCTCGCCCTGCTGGTGATCGTCTCCGTCTTCCTGGCCACCGGCATGGTGGTCGTGGCGATCCGGTCCGAGACCCAGATCCGGATCATCATGGTCTTCTCCATGATCGCCTCGCTGCTCTTCATGCAGTTCCTCGCGCACGGGCTGACCGCCCCCCTGCGCGAGATGACGGCCGCCGCCCGCGCGATGGCCTCCGGCGACTACAGCCGCCGGGTCGAGGTGAACTCGCGCGACGAGATCGGCGAACTGGCGACCACCTTCAACCAGATGGCCGCCGATCTGGGGGCCGCCGACCGGCACCGCCGCGAGTTGGTCGCCAACGTCTCGCACGAGCTGCGCACGCCCATCGCCGCGCTGCGCGCCGTGCTGGAGAACGTGGTGGACGGCGTCGTCCAGCCCAATCCGGCGACCCTGGGGGCCGCCCTGGAGCAGACCGAGCGGCTCGGCCGCCTGGTCACCCACCTGCTGGACCTCTCCAAGATCGACGACGGCGTGGTCGACCTGGACGCCCGCCCCTTCGAGGTGCGCGAGTTCCTGGACGGCGTGCTGCGCGGGGTCACCGTGGACGGCGCGACGGCCGGCGGGGCGTTCTCCCGGCGCGGCGACGTCCGGCTGGCGCTGGAGGTCAGCCCGACCGGCCTGACCGGCGTGGCGGACCCGGAACGGCTCCACCAGGTGGTCGCCAACCTGGTCGACAACGCCTGCAAGCACTCCCCGCCCGGCGGCACCGTGACGGTGCGCGCGCGGCCCGACGGCGGGCCCGGCGGCCTGCTGCTGGAGGTCGAGGACGAGGGCCCGGGCATCCCGCCGGCCGACCGCGGCCGGGTGTTCGAGCGGTTCAGCCGCAGCGGCACCGCGACCGCCCAGGGGCCCGGCGCGGACGGCGGCACCGGCCTCGGCCTGGCCATCGCCCGCTGGGCGGTGGACCTGCACGGCGGTCGGATCGCGGTCGCCGAGTCGCCGCGCGGCTGCCGGATCGAGGTCCGGCTGCCGGGGCAACGCTGAGGGTCGGATGTGTCACAGAAGCGACACAGACGTACACGAAGATCATTGGATGATCCGCATGGGGCTTTGTCCGGTTTTACCCGGATATGCCCTATGGGTGGAGGCGATCGCTTCCCCTCAGATACGGCTTTCTAACGCACATTTTCAGCCAAACTGCAGGTCAGGACTGTGATCTGGGCGACGCCTGGGGCCCGGGGACTGCGCGATCACTGGTCAGGGGCGTAGCCTTAATCCCCGCTGTCCAAACATCCCAAAAGGAAGCGGAAGAGGGCGGTTGCCGCCGTGTCGCCACAGTCCCCTGAAACCCCCAATAGCTCGGCTAGCTCCACTGGCTTCGGTCCCAATGAGTGGCTCGTCGATGAGATCTACCAGCAGTACCTCCAGGACCCGAACTCGGTCGACCGAGCCTGGTGGGACTTTTTCGCCGACTACAAGCCCGGTACCGAGGTGACCCCAGTGACCCAGGCCGCGACCCAGGCCGGCCCCACGCCGACCCCTGCCGCTGCCCCCGCGCCCGCTGCTGCTGCTCCGGCCGCGACCGCCCCCGCCGCACCGGCCGCCCCGGCCGCTCCGGCGCCGGCCCCCGCGCCGCTCGCCGCAGCTCCCGTCGCGCCCCCGGCCCCGGCCCCCAAGGCCGCCGCCCCGGCCGCTCCGGCCGCTCCGGCCGCCGCCGCGGCGGACGCGCCCGCCGGCCCCGAGCTGATCCAGCTGCGCGGCCCGGCCAAGGCCGTCGCCACCAACATGGACGCCTCGCTGGAGGTGCCGACCGCGACCTCGGTCCGCGCGGTGCCCGCGAAGCTGTTGATCGACAACCGCATCGTCATCAACAACCACCTGCAGCGCGCCCGCGGCGGCAAGGTCTCCTTCACCCACCTGATCGGCTACGCCCTGGTCCAGGCCATCAAGGCCGCCCCGGGCATGAACTACAGCTACAAGGTGGAGAACGGCAAGGCCTTCCTGGTCAAGCCCGAGCACGTCAACCTCGGCTTGGCCATCGACCTGGTCAAGCCGAACGGCGACCGCCAGCTCGTCGTCGCGGCCATCAAGAAGGCCGAGACCCTCGACTTCTTCGGCTTCTGGCAGGCCTACGAGGACATCGTCCGCCGGGCCCGCGCCAACAAGCTGACCATGGACGACTTCACCGGCGTCACGGTCTCGCTGACCAACCCCGGCGGCATCGGCACCGTGCACTCCGTGCCGCGCCTGATGCAGAACCAGGGCACCATCGTCGGCGTCGGCGCCATGGAGTACCCGGCCGAGTTCCAGGGCTCCGCCCCGGAGACCCTGTCCCGCCTGGGCGTCTCCAAGATCATGACGCTGACCTCGACCTACGACCACCGCGTCATCCAGGGCGCGGCGTCCGGCGAGTTCCTGCGCGAGATCCACCGCCTCCTCCTCGGTGAGAAGGGCTTCTACGACGAGATCTTCGAGTCGCTGCGGATCCCGTACGAGCCGGTCCGCTGGGCCACCGACGTCGCCACCACCCACGACGACGAGGTCAACAAGACCGCCCGCGTCATGGAGCTGATCCACGCGTACCGCGTGCGCGGCCACCTGATGGCCGACACGGACCCGCTGGAGTACAAGCAGCGCAAGCACCCCGACCTGGACGTCACCACCCACGGCCTCACCCTGTGGGACCTGGAGCGCGAGTTCGCGGTCGGCGGTTTCGGCGGCCAGAAGATGATGAAGCTCCGCGACATCCTCGGCCTGCTGCGCAACACGTACTGCCGCACCGTCGGCGTCGAGTACATGCACATCCAGGACCCGAAGCAGCGCAAGTGGCTGCAGGAGCGCCTGGAGAAGCCCTACTCCAAGCCCGAGCGCGAGGAGCAGCTGCGCATCCTGCGCCGGCTGAACTCGGCCGAGGCCTTCGAGACCTTCCTGCAGACCAAGTACGTCGGGCAGAAGCGCTTCTCGCTGGAGGGCGGCGAGTCGCTCATCCCGCTGCTGGACGCCACCATCGACGCCGCCGCCGAGCACCGCCTCGACGAGGCCGTCATCGGCATGGCCCACCGCGGCCGCCTGAACGTGCTGGCCAACATCGTCGGCAAGCCGTACGGCAAGATCTTCGGCGAGTTCGAGGGCAACCTCGACCCGAAGTCGATGCACGGCTCCGGCGACGTGAAGTACCACCTCGGCTCCGAGGGCACCTTCACCGGCCTGGACGGCGAGACCATCAAGGTCTCGCTCGCCGCGAACCCCTCCCACCTGGAGACGGTCGACCCGGTCGTCGAGGGCATCGCCCGCGCCAAGCAGGACATCCTGGACCAGGGCGGCACCACCTTCCCGGTGCTGCCGATCCAGATCCACGGCGACGCGGCCTTCGCCGGCCAGGGCGTCGTCGCGGAGACCCTGAACATGTCGCAGCTGCGCGGCTACCGCACCGGCGGCACGATCCACCTGGTGGTCAACAACCAGGTCGGCTTCACCGCCGCCCCGGCGTCCTCGCGCTCCTCGATGTACTGCACCGACGTGGCCCGGATGATCGAGGCCCCGATCTTCCACGTGAACGGCGACGACCCGGAAGCCGTGGTCCGCGTCGCGCGGCTCGCCTTCGAGTTCCGCCAGACGTTCCACAAGGACGTCGTGATCGACCTCATCTGCTACCGCCGCCGCGGTCACAACGAGGCCGACAACCCGTCGTTCACCCAGCCGCTGATGTACGACCTGATCGACAAGAAGCGCTCGGTGCGCAAGCTGTACACCGAGGGCCTGATCGGTCGCGGCGACATCACCATGGAAGAGGCGGAGCAGGCGCTCCAGGACTTCCAGGGCCAGCTGGAGAAGGTCTTCGCCGAGGTCCGCGACGCCGCCCAGACCCCGGCCCCGGCCACCGCCGGCAAGCCGGTCGCCGACTTCCCGGTCAACATCCAGACCGGCATCTCCCAGGAGATGGTCAAGCGGATCGCCGCCTCGCAGGTCAACCTGCCGGACTGGCTGACCGTCCACCCGCGCCTGCTGCCGCAGCTCCAGCGCCGCGCCGCCTCCGTCGAGGACAACACCATCGACTGGGCGACGGGCGAGACCCTCGCCATCGGCTCGCTGCTCATGGAGGGCCACCCGGTCCGCCTGGCCGGCCAGGACAGCCGCCGCGGCACCTTCGGCCAGCGGCACGCCGTCCTGATCGACCGCAACACCGGCGAGGACTACACCCCGCTGCAGTACCTCACCGAGGACCAGGCCCGCTACACCGTCTACGACAGCCTGCTGTCGGAGTACGCGGCGATGGGCTTCGAGTACGGCTACTCGCTGACCCGCCCGAACTCGCTGGTCATGTGGGAGGCGCAGTTCGGCGACTTCGTCAACGGCGCGCAGACCGTGGTGGACGAGTACATCGCCTCCGCCGAGCAGAAGTGGGGCCAGCACTCGGGCGTCACCCTGCTGCTGCCGCACGGCTACGAGGGCCAGGGCCCGGACCACTCGTCCGCCCGCCCGGAGCGCTTCCTGCAGCTGTGCGCGCAGAACAACATGACGGTCGCCATGCCGACCCTGCCGTCGAACTACTTCCACCTGCTGCGCTGGCAGGCGCACAACCCGCACCACAAGCCGCTGGTCGTCTTCACCCCGAAGTCGATGCTGCGCCTCAAGGCCGCGGCGAGTGCGACCGAGGAGTTCCTGTCCGGCTCCTTCCGCCCGGTCATCGGCGACAACACCGTCGACCCGGCACAGGTGCGCAAGGTCGTCATCACCGCCGGCAAGTTCTACTACGACCTGGCGGCGGCCCGCACCGAGCGCGGCGTCACCGACACCGCGATCGTCCGGGTCGAGCGGCTCTACCCGCTGCCGGTGGCCGAGCTCCAGGAGGAGCTCGCCCGCTACGGCGACGACGTCCAGTTCGTCTGGGCGCAGGAGGAGCCGGACAACCAGGGCGCCTGGCCGTTCATCGCGATGAACCTGGTCGACCACCTCCAGGTCGTCGTCGGCCGCAGCGCCAACGGCTCGCGGCTGCGCCGCGTCGCCCGCACGACGGCCTCGTCCCCGGCGGTCGGCTCGGCCAAGCGGCACGCCGCCGAGCAGCAGGCGCTGATCGAAGAGGTCTACTCGCTCTGAGGCCCTGACGCCCCGAGGCGCTGGAGCACCGACGCCCGCGGCCCCCGTCCTCCCCTGGGAGACGGGGGCCGCGGGCGTCCCCGACTATCCTGACCAGGTCAATCCCCATCGGACCGGAGTGAACCCGTGTACTTCACCGACCGCGGCATCGAGGAGCTGCAGAACCGGCGCGGCGACGAGGAGGTCACCTTCGAGTGGCTGGCCGAGCGACTGCGCGAGTTCGTCGACCTCAACCCGGACTTCGAGATCCCCGTCGAGCGGCTGGCCACCTGGCTGGCCCGGCTCGACGACGAGGACGACGAGTGACCGGTGCGGTGCCGTCGCACTGAACCGCTGATGAGGGGCCCGGGAGGCGATCGCCTGCCGGGCCCCTCACGTACCCGCGCCCGCCCGTAGGGGGCGCCTCGGGGGCGGCTCCGGGACGGCTCAGGGATGGGATCCGGGACGGCGCGCTTGACTTGCGCGTCACGCGATATATCGTCTTTGGAAGAGAACGCGATACATCGCGATCGGCAACGGGAGGCGGCAGAGATGAGCCAGTGGACGGTCGAGGGACCCGAGAGGATCACCATCGACGAGGCGGTCCGGGCGCTGCACGTGCGGATCATCGAGGGCACGGTGAACGTGGTGGCGGCCGAGGGCCCGGCCCGCCTGGAGGTCACCGAGCTCCAGGGCGAGCCGCTGCACGTGACCCTGGTGGACGGCGTCCTGACGGTCACCTACAAGGACATCAACAGCTGGGGCGAGTTCGGCGACCGGCTCAGGTCGGTCGACGCGGTCAAGGGCTTCTTCAGCTCCTTCAAGCGCAAGCGCGTCGCCGGCGTCACCCTGACCGTCCCGGCCGACGCCGAGGTCAAGGTCGGCACCGTCTCGGCCGACGCCACCGTCTCCGGGATCACCGGGCACGTCTCGGTGCAGAGCGCCAGCGGCGACGCCACCCTGGTCGGCCTGACCGGCCGCACCGAGGCCAACACCGTCACCGGCGACGTCGACGCCCAGTCGGTGGCCGGCCAGCTCAAGGTCAACACCGTCTCCGGCCAGCTCACCGTCGTCGCCGGCACCGCCGACCGGGTCCAGGCCAACGCCGTCACTGGCGCCGTCACCCTGGACCTCGACGTCGCCAACCCGGCCGACGTCAAGGTCACCACCGTCAGCGGCCCGGTCGTCATCCGGATCCCCTCGCTGGCCGACGCCAAGGTCGAGGCCGGCTCCACCAGCGGCGACATCTCCAGCACCTTCGACGGCCTCAAGCTCAGCGGCAGCTGGGGCGCCAAGCGCCTGTCCGGCCAGCTCGGCGACGGCCGGGGCAGCCTCGCCGTGACCACCGTCTCCGGCGGCGTCACCGTGCTGCGCCGCCCCGACCCCGAGGACGAGGCGCCGGTGGTCGTCAAGGAGCTCCCGGCCGGACTCGGCAAGCCCGACCTCACCAAGGAGGCGTGAGATGACGCCCGTGTTCGGCCACGGCCGGCTCCGGCTCTACCTGCTGAAGCTGCTCGACGAGGCCCCGCGGCACGGCTACGAGGTGATCCGCCTGCTGGAGGAGCGCTTCCAGGGCCTGTACGCGCCCTCCGCTGGGACGGTCTACCCCCGGCTCGCCAAGCTGGAGCAGGAGGGCCTGGTCACCCACAGCACCGAGGGCGGCCGCAAGGTCTACCGGCTGACCGACGCCGGGCGCGCCGAACTGGAAGCCCGACAGGGCGAGTTGGACGACCTGGAAGTGGAGATCCACGACTCCGTGGCGCAGTTGGCCGGGGCGATCCGCGAGGACGTCCGGGACAGCGCCAAGGACCTGCGCGAGGAGCTGTGGCAGGCCGCCCGGCAGGCCCCCCGGCCGGACCGCGCCGAGGGCGGGGACCCGTGGTCCGGACCGTGGGGCGACAACGAGTCCTGGCAGCGCGCCAAGGAGGAGTTCGCCCAGTTCAAGCGGCAGGCCAAGGACCAGGCCAAGCGCGCCCGGGAGCAGGAGAAGGCCGCCAAGGCCAAGGCGAAGGCCGCCGAGGAGGAGGCCCGCAGGCTGCGCGAGCAGGCCAAGGCCTCGCGGACGGCCGCTCAGCAGGAGGCGCTGCGGATCAAGCGCCGGGTCGAGCAGCAGGTGCGCGAGCACGCCGCGAAGGGCGACTGGCCGACCGGCCTGGCCGAGGGCCTGGCCGAGCTGACCAAGGGCCTGTCCGGGCTGGCCGACGCGGCCCGCTGGGGCCAGTCGGCCGACGGGCCGGCCGAGGAGGTCACCGTCACCCGGATCGACCTGGACAAGGACGAGCCGACCACGCCGACCGCCCCGGCCGACCTGCCGCCGTGGGCGCGGACCGACCCGGCCGGCGACCCGGCCCGCGAACTGGAGCGGCTGCTCGACCGCTTCCGCGACCAGGTCCGCGACGCGGCCCGGGACGGCGGCGTGAGCAGCGACAAGCTGGCCGAGGCCCGCTCGGTGCTGGGCTCGGCCGGCGAGCGGCTGAAGCGCCTGCTCGGCTGACCGGCAGGCTGCCGGACCACCACCGGCCCGGCACGCTCCGCGGAGCGTGCCGGGCCGGTCCGCGTCAGGGCCGCACCGGCGTCAGGGCCGGACGGCGCCAGGGCCGCAAGACGTCACGGCGTCACGGCGTCACGGCGTCACGGCGTCAGCACGATCTTGCCGAAGACGTCGCCCTTGGCGAGCCGCGCGAAGCCGTCCCGGGCCTCTGCCAGCGGCAGCACCGAGTCGATCACCGGCCGGACGCCGCTGGTCGCGCACAGCGAGAGCAGCCCGGCCAGTTCCTCCTTGGTGCCCATCGTCGAGCCGACCACCTTGAGCTCCAGGAAGAAGATCCGGTTCAGCTCGGTGGCGCTCGGGTTGGGGCCGGAGGTGGCACCGGAGATGACGACGGTGCCACCCGGGCGCAGCGCCTTCACCGAGTGCGCCCAGGTCGCGGCGCCGACCGTCTCCATCACCGCGTCCACCCGGGCGGGCAGCCGGGCGCCGCTCTCGAAGGCGGCGTCGGCGCCGAGTTCGACCGCCCGGCGGCGCTTGGCCTCGTCCCGGCCGGTGACCCAGACCCGCAGCCCGGCGGCCTTGCCGAGGACGATCAGCGCGGTCGCCACGCCGCCGCCCGCGCCCTGCACCAGGACGGTGTCACCGGGTTTGACCCCGGCGTTGGTGAACAGCATCCGGTAAGCCGTCAGCCAGGCCGTGGGCAGGCAGGCGGCCTCTTCGAAGCTGAGTTCGGCGGGCTTGGGCAGCAGGTTCCAGGTGGGCACGGCCACCTGCTGGGCGAAGGTGCCCTGGTAGCGCTCGGTCAGGATGGACCGGGGTTCGTCCGGGCCCACCCCGTGGCCGCTCTGGCCGATCACCGAGTGGAGGACGACCTCGTTGCCGTGCTCGTCGACACCGGCGGCGTCGCAGCCGAGGATCATCGGCAGCCGTCCGGCGGGCAGGCCGACCCCGCGCAGCGACCACAGGTCGTGGTGGTTGAGGCTGGCGGCCCTGACCGTGACCACGCTCCATCCGGGGCGGGCCTGCGGCTCGGGGAGTTCACCCAACTCCAGTCCGCTGAGCGGGTCATCGGCGTCGATACGTGCGGCGTAGGCAGCAAACATGCTGCGGACGATAGCCGCGCCGGCCGGGGCCGGGAACCACGCGCGGGTGTGACGCGTGTCCCGGCCCCGGCCGTGTCGGCGGCACCGCTCCCGCCGGGTCCTGCCCGGCAGCGGCGCCCGGATCGTCAGATCCGGGCCACGCCCTCGGCCCGGGCGGCCTCGGCGACGGCCTTGGTGACCGCCGGGGCGACCCGCTCGTCGAACGGCGAGGGGATGACCTTCTGCGGCGTCAGCTCGTCGGCGACGACACCGGCCAGTGCCTTGGCGGCGGCCAGCTTCATGCCCTCGGTGATCCGGCTGGCCCGCACCTGGAGGGCGCCGGCGAAGATGCCGGGGAAGGCCAGCACGTTGTTGATCTGGTTCGGGAAGTCGCTGCGCCCGGTGGCGACGACCGCCGCGTACTTGTGCGCGACCTCGGGGTGGATCTCCGGGGTGGGGTTGGCCATCGCGAAGATGAACGCGCCCGCGGCCATGGTCGCGACGACCTCCTCCGGCACGGTGCCGCCGGAGACGCCGATGAACACGTCGGCGCCGGACAGCGCGTCGGCCAGGGTGCCCCTGAGGCCGGTGCGGTTGGTCAGTTCGGCGATCTCGGCCTTGACGTCGGTGAGGTCGCCGCGGCCGTCGTACACCACGCCCTTGCGGTCGCAGACCGCGACGTCGCCGATGCCCGCCGCCACCAGCATCTTGGCGATGGCGATGCCGGCCGCGCCGGCGCCGGAGATCACGGCCCGCAGCGAGCCGATCTCACGGCCGGTCACCTTGGCCGCGTTCCACAGGGCGGCGGTGGTGACGATCGCGGTGCCGTGCTGGTCGTCGTGGAAGACCGGGATGTCCACGGCCTCCTGGAGCCGGCGCTCGATCTCGAAGCAGCGGGGGGCGGAGATGTCCTCCAGGTTGACGCCGCCGAAGGAGGGCGCCAGCCGCACCACGGTCTCGACGATCTCGTCGACCTCGGTGCAGGCGAGCGCGATCGGCACCGCGTCCACGCCGCCGAACTGCTTGAACAGGATGGCCTTGCCCTCCATCACGGGCAGGGAGGCCTCCGGGCCGATGTCGCCGAGGCCCAGCACGGCGGTGCCGTCGGTGACCACGGCGACGGTGTTGGACTTCCAGGTGTAGTCGTTGACCAGCTCCGGCTGCTCGGCGATGGCCGTGCAGACGCGGGCGACACCGGGCGTGTAGGCGAGGGACAGGTCGTCCGCGTCGCGCACCGGGACGGTCGCCCGGATCTCCATCTTGCCGCCGCGGTGGAGCGCGAAAACGGCGTCGACCGGATCGACGGTGTCCTGGGTGCTGCTGATGATCTCCGCTGCCACGATGACCTCTTCGTCATTGATCTGGCGAGGGTGCGCGACCGACGGACAGGACGACCCGTCCGGAAACCGGAAACCGGGTACGCCGAAGCGGACCCGGGGGCTGGGTCGGGGCGCTGCCGTCGGGCGGCGCCCTCGGATGAGGGTTTTATGGGTCTTGTTGGTCCGCGTAGTGCTTCCGGGCCGAGCGTAGGACGGACCAAGGCATCGCACCTATGCCTTTTCGTCCTCGTCACGTGCAGTTCATCGCCGAGCTGTCGCGTCACTGGGGCCCGGCGTCGGAAGCGCCGGGCCCCGGCGGCGGCAACGGTGATGGCGGCACGCGCACCCGCAGGAGTGAACGCAGACGCGTTGGGGAGTCGGCGTCCCGGATACGGAGCCACGTGATGACTTCCGTTCCCGGACACCCCGAGCCTGTCGGGACTCGTCGGTCTGGTTCGAGCGTTCGGGGGTCACCCGGTACCGAATTCTGACACACCCGCCGCCGGGCCCGGCAGGGCGGGATGGCCGGATCGCGTGTCCGCCATTTCGCGTACACCCACGCGTCACCGTGGCGGCCGCACGCCCCTGCGCCGTGGTCGACGGCGGCATCCGAGCCGGGGCGGCGGGCCTCCGGGCACCGGGCGGGGGGATCTGCATACTTATGCACGGGGTGACAGGAACACGGAATAAGTCCGAATAGCGGACAGCCCGGGCCCTCGTTATCCGATTTTGATCTGGATGAGGGCCATCCGACCGTCCACAGATGGCAGGATTCCCCCCATCTCGGATCGAGCCGGCCACTGGTCGAGGCGGTTCGCTCGACGTCCACCTCGGCGGAGGGTGGCGGAAGCAGTACCCCGTAGCAACCTGGGCGGCCCTGCCGCGCAGGCACCGCACCACCCGGCCCTGCACGTACGACGACGTACAGCGAAATACACCCGTACAGCGCCGCACGGCCCTGCCACCCCGGTGTGCCGCCCCCGCGGCGCGCTCCGCCCGCCCCTCTCCCTCAGGAGGAGATCCCCCTCATGACCGCCCGTACCCAGCGCACCCGGCTTCTCGCGGCCGGCGCGGTTGCCGCCTCCGTCACCCTCGTCCTGACCGGCTGCAGCAGCAGCAAGAGCGACGGTGGCAGCGGCGCGCCCAACGCCTCCGCGACCGTCAACGCGGTCAAGGCCGACGACAAGCTCGCCGCCCTCGTCCCCGCCGACGTCAAGTCCTCCGGCAAGCTCGTGGTCGGCGCGGACGCCTCGTACGCGCCGGACGAGTTCAAGGACGACAGCGGCAAGGTCATCGGCATGGACGTGGACCTGGCCAACGCCATCGCGGCCAAGCTCGGACTGAAGGCCGACGTCCAGGACTCCGGCTTCACCGCGATCATCCCCGGCATCCAGTCGAACAAGTTCCAGCTCGGCATGTCGTCCTTCACGGACAACAAGGAGCGCGAGCAGATCGTCGACATGGTGACCTACTTCAACTCCGGCAGCGCCATCGCGGTCAAGAAGGGCAACCCCGACAAGGTCGACCCCGCCGACCTGTGCGGCAAGAAGGTCGCCGTCCAGACCGGCACCACGCAGGCCGACGAGATCAAGGACACCCGCAACCCGGACTGCGCCAAGAACGGGAAGCCGGGCATCCAGAACGACGGCGACAAGTTCGACCTCCAGACGGACGTCACCAACGCCGTCGTCTCCGGCCGCGACCAGGCGATGATGGCCGACTCCCAGGTCGTCGACTACGCGATCAAGCAGGCCGGCGGCCAGCTGGAGAAGCTCGGCTCCACCTACGGCGTGGCCCCCTACGGCGTCGCCGTCGCCAAGGGCTCCAAGCTCACCCCCGCGATCCAGGGCGCCGTCCAGTCGCTGATCGACGACGGCACCTACAAGCAGATCCTCACCAAGTGGGGCGTCGAGTCCGGCGCCCTCGACAAGTCGACCGTCAACGGCGCCGTGAACTGACCGTCCGCCTGCTCCATCTCTCCCCCGAGGCCACACCGTGAACTCTCTGGACAAGGGGAAGGCGGAGGAGGGACGGCCTGAGACCATCAAGGCCGTCCCGGTCCGCCACCCCGGACGCTGGGTGGGCGCCGTCGTCATCGCCCTGCTCGCGGCGATGCTGCTGAGCGCCCTCTTCACCAACCCCGCTTTCAAGTGGGACATCGTCGGGCAGTACCTGTTCCACGACAGCATCGTGCACGGCATGGTCGTCACGCTGGAACTGACCGTCCTCTCCATGCTGATGGGCGTGATCGGCGGCATCGTCCTCGCCGTGATGCGCCTGTCCCCGAACCCCCTGCTCTCCGGCACCGCCTGGATGTACATCTGGGTCTTCCGCGGCACCCCGGTGCTGGTGCAGCTGGTGTTCTGGAACTTCCTCGGCCTGATCTGGGCCAAGCTGTCGATCGGCGTCCCGTGGGGGCCGGAGTTCTGGTCCGCGGACACCAACGTCCTGATCCCGACCTTCGTCGCCGCCCTGCTGGGCCTCGGCCTCAACGAGGCCGCCTACATGGCGGAGATCGTCCGCGGCGGCATCCAGTCGGTGGACGAGGGCCAGACCGAGGCCGCCCACGCGCTCGGCATGAGCCGGTTCCAGACCATGCGCCGGATCGTCCTGCCCCAGGCCATGCGGGTGATCATCCCGCCGACCGGCAACGAGACCATCTCGATGCTCAAGACCACCTCGCTGGTCAGCGTGATCTCCCTGGAGGAGATCTTCCGGGCCGGTCAGGTCATCTACTCCCGGAACTACCAGAACATCCCGCTGCTGATCGTGGTCAGCCTCTGGTACCTGTTCTTCACCTCGCTGCTGACCATCGGCCAGTACTACATCGAGCGCTACTACGCCCGCGGCTCCAACCGGACCCTCCCGCCCACCCCGTTGCAGCGGCTGCGGGGCCTGTTCGCCGGGAAGCCCGCCCCGAAGACCGGCGCCGACGTCGTCCCGGGGCTCGAGGGAGGTGGTCACGTATGACCGACCTGAGCAAGACCCCGGCCGCCGCCACCGGACAGCCGATGGTGCGCGCCGAGGGCGTCCACAAGTCCTACGGCTCCGTGCACGTGCTCAAGGGCATCGACCTGGAGGTCAAGCAGGGCGAGGTGTTCTGCCTGATCGGCCCCTCCGGCTCCGGCAAGTCGACCTTCCTGCGGTGCATCAACCACCTGGAGAAGATCAACGGCGGACGCCTCTGGGTGGACGGCGAACTGGTCGGCTACCAGCAGAAGGGCGACAAGCTCTACGAGCTCAAGGACCGCGAGGTCGCCGTCAAGCGGCGCGACATCGGCATGGTCTTCCAGCGCTTCAACCTGTTCCCGCACATGACGGCCGTCGAGAACGTCATGGAGGCCCCGGTCCAGGTCAAGGGCGAGAGCAAGGCCGCCGCCCGGGAGCGGGCGATGGTCCTGCTGGAGCGGGTCGGCCTCGCCGACAAGGCGAAGAACTACCCCTCCCAGCTCTCCGGCGGCCAGCAGCAGCGCGTCGCGATCGCCCGCGCGCTGGCCATGAAGCCCAAGCTGATGCTGTTCGACGAGCCCACCTCGGCGCTCGACCCCGAACTGGTCGGCGACGTCCTCGACGTCATGCGCGGCCTCGCCGAGGAGGGCATGACCATGGTGGTCGTCACCCACGAGATGGGCTTCGCCCGCGAGGTCGGCGACGCGCTGGTGTTCATGGACGGCGGCGTGGTGGTCGAGTCCGGCAACCCCCGCGAGGTGCTCACCGACCCCCGGCACGAGCGCACCCGCGCCTTCCTCTCCAAGGTGCTGTAGAACCGTACCGACCGGCGCCCGGCAGGCTGCTCCTGCCGGGCGCCGACGTTTTCCCCACCCAGGTAATAGGCTGGACGCAATCAGCCCGTTACCGACCTTCTGGAAGGACCTCCGTGGAGCTCGCCTCGTACGCCGATCTCGCCGTTCGGCTGGTGAACACCGAGGAGCCCGGGCGCGGCACCGACACGCTGACGTCCGTGGACGCGGTGCGCGGCCTGTTCTCCGACTCCTCGCGGGCCGCCGCACAGGCCGACGAGTCCGACCTGCCCCGGCTGCGGGCGGTACGGACCAGGCTGCGCGGGGTCTTCGAGGCCGCCGCCGAGGGCGACGAGATCCGGGGCGTCGACCTGCTGAACAGCCTGCTGATGGAGTACCCGGTCAGCCCGCTGGTCTCCGGGCACGACTACCTGGACGACGCCGGCCGGCCGCGCTGGCACCTGCACCTGGCCGACAACTCGCCCACCGCCACCGCGCACTTCAGCGCGGTCGCCTGCATGGGCCTGGCCGTCCACCTGACCCAGTTGGGCGCCGACCGGCTCGGCATCTGCCAGGCCGCGCCCTGCCGCAACGCCTACCTGGACACCTCGACCAACCGCTCCCGCCGCTACTGCTCGGACCGCTGTGCGACCCGCGCCAACGTCGCCGCGTACCGGACCCGCAAGCGCCAGGAGGCCGAGGCCGCGGCACTCGGCGCCGCCGGCTAGGTCCTGTCCGGGCCGGGCCCAGGGGGTCAGAGCTCGTCCGCCCAGACGCCCAGGCGGCGGGCCAGGCCCGGCACCCGGGCCAGCCGGGTGCCCAGCAGCAGCCGCTCCAGCCGCCGCCCGGGCGCCAGCCAGGCCGGGCGCGGGCGCAGCCGCAGCAGTACCCGGCCGAGCACCAGCTCGTCCGGGACCGGGCCGTAGCTGCGGCTGTCGCTGTCCACCGGCCGGTTGTCGGACAGCAGCCACCAGCCCCTCGGACGCCGCTCGGCGGCCCGCTTCACCACCAGCAGGTCCTGCTGGAAGGGGTGCCGGAAGAGCACCACCGCGCCGGGCCGGATCGGCGCGCCGTAGCGCACCAGCAACTGGTCGCCCTCGCGCAGGGTCGGGACCATCGACGGGCCCGCCACGTCGACCAGCCCGAACGGCACCGCGCCGCCGCCCCGCCCCCGGGGTTCCGTGCCCATCGGTTCCGCGCCCGCCGGTTCCGTGCTCCGCGCCACGACTCCTCCTCCCGGACCGCCCGGTCCCAGTCTGCCGTACGGACCGTCACCCCGTTCGATCCGTTCGATGTCCGGATTACCCCGGTTCCGGGTCCGCCTTTTGCCCTAGGCCCACCGCCCGATCGCGAAACCCCGGGCGCGGAAGGGTAATCTCGGGCGCGGGAAGACGATCTAAGGAAGGACTCCCATGTTCTCTCGTCTGTTTGCACCGCGCGCCACCGCCCACGCCCACTGTGACCTGCCCTGCGGCGTGTACGACCCGGCGCAGGCCCGGATCGAGGCCGAGTCGGTCAAGGGCACCCAGGAGAAGTACCAGGCCAACGAGGACCCGGCTTTCCGCACCCGCGCCCTGATCATCAAGGAGCAGCGTGCCGAGGCCGTCAAGCACCACATCTCGGTGCTGTGGAGCGACTACTTCAAGGCCCCGCACTTCGAGAAGTACCCGCAGCTGCACCAGCTGATCAACGACACCCTGAAGGCCGCCTCGGCCGCCAAGGCGTCCACCGACCCCGCCACCGGCCAGGCCCTGCTGGACCTGATCGCCGAGGTCGACAAGATCTTCTGGGAGACCAAGCAGGCCTGAGCCTGACGCGTCGCCACCCGACCGCCCCCGTCCGCGAGCCCGGACGGGGGCGGTCGTGCGTTCACGCCCCATCCGAGCCCGGTAAGGGTTGCCTAGCCTGAGTGGCTGTTATGCTGCCAGGGCGTCCGAGGGGGAAGTCCGGTGTGAATCCGGCGCTGACCCGCAACGGTGAGCACGGCCCCGGGGCCGCGCCAGCCCGATCGCCCCCGGCCGCTGAACTCCCGACAACTCGCCGTGGACTGCGAGGGGATGGCGCCCGGGCCCGCGCCCGACCGGTGCCGCCCCCGCGCACCCGCAGCCCGAGGCAAGGCGCACCGTGAGCAGCACCGCAGCCGCGGGCAGTGGCGCAACGAGCCCGCCCGCCCGCCGAATACCCGCCCTCCCGCTCGCCGTCGGCCTGGCCGCCGCCCTGCTGCTCTCGCTGCTCTGCGGCGTGGCGCTGGGCGCCTCCGGGATCGGCCTGCCCCGCGCCCTGCGGCTGCTGGCCGCCGGGCTGACGGGCGGACGGCTGGAGGCGGACGAGGCCGCCGCCTACGCGATCGTCTGGGAGATCCGGCTGCCGCGCGCCGTGCTGGCCGCGGTGGTCGGCGCCGGGCTGGCCGCCACCGGGGTCGCCGTCCAGGCCCTGGTGCGCAACGCGCTGGCCGACCCGTTCGTGCTCGGCATCTCCTCCGGCGCGGCCGTCGGCGCCAACGCCGTGCTGCTGCTCGGCGCCTTCGCCTCGCTCGGGGTGTGGGCGATCTCGGCCTCCGCGTTCGGCTCCGCGCTGGTCGCCATGGTGCTGGTCTACCTCGCGGCGCGCACGGCCTACGGGCTCACCCCGCTGCGGCTGGTGCTCACCGGCACCGCGCTCTCCTACGGCTTCTCCGCCGTCACCGCGCTGATGGTCTTCGCGGCCGCCCGCGGCGAGGCCGCCCGGGACGCCATGATGTGGCTGCTCGGCAGCCTCGGCGGCGCCACCTGGGGCTCGGTGCCGATCGCCGCCGCCACCGTGCTGGCCGGCCTGGCGTACCTGGCCTGCGCCGCCGGCCGGCTGGACGCGCTCGCCATGGGCGACGAGACGGCCGCCTCGCTGGGCGTGGACCCGGACCGGCTTCGCCGCGAGCTCTTCGTGGTGACCGCCGCCGTCACCGGCACGGTGGTGGCCGTCAGCGGGGCGATCGGCTTCGTCGGGCTGATGGTGCCGCACCTGGCCCGGATGCTGGTCGGCGCCGGGCACCGCCGGGTGCTGCTGGTCGCGCCGCTCGCCGGGGCGCTGCTGCTGGTCTGGGTGGACATCGTCTCGCGCACCCTGCTGGCGCCCGCCGAACTGCCGGTCGGGGTGGTCACCGCGGTGCTCGGGGTGCCCTGTTTCCTGCTGCTGATGCGCCGTCGCGGCTATTCCTTCGGAGGCCGCTGATGGATCTCGCCCTGGACTCCGTCTCGGTCGAGCTGGCCGGCGCCCGGCTGGTCCACGACGTCGCCCTGGACGCCGCCGCCGGGCAGGTGGTCGGACTGGTCGGGCCCAACGGCAGCGGCAAGTCGACGCTGCTGCGCTGCGTCTACCGGGCGCTGCGGCCGGCCGCCGGGGCCGTCCGGCTGGACGGCGCGGACCTGCACGCGCTGACCGCGCGCGAGGCCGCCCGGCGGGTGGCCGCACTCCCCCAGGAGCACTCCGCCGAGTTCGACTTCACGGTGGCCGAGGTGGTCGCCATGGGCCGGCTGCCGCACCGGCGCGGGCTGGGCGGCCCGGGTGCGGACGACCACGCGCGCTGCACGGAGGCGCTGCGCAAGGTCGGCGCCGAGCAGTTGGCCGGGCGGGGCTTCCTGAGCCTGTCCGGCGGCGAGAAGCAGCGGGTGCTGATCGCCCGCGCGCTGGTCCAGGAGCCCCGGCTGCTGGTGCTGGACGAGCCCACCAACCACCTGGACATCGGCCACCAGTTGGACGTGCTGGCCCTGGTCCGGGAGGCCGGCCCGACGGTGCTCACCGCGCTGCACGACCTCAACCTGGCGGCCGGCCACTGCGACCTGCTGTACGTGCTGCGGGCCGGCCGGATCGTCGCCTCGGGGCCGCCCGCCGAGGTGCTCCGACCCGCCCTGCTGGCCGAGGTGTTCGGCGTCCGGGCCACCCCCGTCCGGCACCCGGTGACCGGCGCCGTCCAACTGCTCTTCGACCGGATCTGACCCACCCCCCGAAGGAACCCCCGTGCGCACCAAGGCCGTTGCCATCACCGCCCTGCTCACCCTCGGGCTCACCGCCTGCGGCGCCGAGATCGCCCCGAGCGGCGACGCCACCGCCGCCTCCGCCCACTACCCGGTGACCGTGGAGAACTGCGGCACCAAGCTCACCTTCCCGCAGAAGCCCGCCCGGACGGTGACCAACGACGTCGGCATCACCGAGCTGATGCTCGCCCTCGGCCTGGCCGACCGGATGGCCGGCTACGTGATGCCCGACGACAAGGGCCGGGTCGACCAGGTCGCCTGGAAGGACGGCTACCAGCAGACCGCGTGGCTCTCCAAGAAGGAGATCACCAAGGAGATCGTGCTGGGCGCCAAGGCCGACCTGGTCTTCGCCGGCTGGCACTACGGCTTCGACGAGGGCCGCGGCTTCACCCCGCAGGCGCTCAAGGACCTCGGCATCCCCTCGTACGTGCTCAGCGAGTCCTGCCGCAGCGGCAAGGGCAGCGAGCGCGGCGTGATGTCCCCGCTGGACGCGCTCTACACCGACCTGGCCAACCTCGGCGAGATCTTCGACGTCCGCGACCGGGCGGACAAGCTGGTCGCCGATTTCAAGGCGCAGGTCGCCGCCGCCCCGCAGCCCGAGCGCCGGCCGTCCGTGTTCCTGTACGACAGCGGGCAGGATAAGCCGTACACCGCCGGGAAGTTCGCCGCGGCCGACGAGATCATCGCCAAGGCCGGCGGGACCAACGTGATGGGCGACCTCGCGGACACCTGGGTCACCGTCGGCTGGGAGAGCGTGGTCCAGCGCGACCCCGAGGTGATCCTGATCAACAACTACGGCGAGACCGGCGCCGACGCCAAGCGCGCCTTCCTGAAGTCCTTCCCGCCGCTGGCCGGCGTCTCGGCGGTCAGGAACGACCGGATCTTCGTCCTGGACTACGTCGACCTGGTGGAGAGCCCGCGCAACCCGGCCGCGATCACCGCGCTGGCCGACTACCTGCGCACCGTCCCCGCCCGCTGACCCGCCCGTCCCCGGCCCGGGCCCCGATCCGGGCCTGGGCCGGGGGCGGGGGCGCGCAGTAGGCTCGCGGCATGATCCGCACCGCCGTCGTGACCGACGTTCCCGTCATCCTCGCCCTGATCCGCGAGCTCGCGGAGTACGAGAAGGCCCCGGAGGAGGCCGTGGCCACCGAGGAGCAGCTGCGCGACGCCCTCTTCGGCGCCAACCCCGCGCTGTTCGCCCTGATCGCCGAGGACGACGCCACCGGCGAGCCGGTCGGCTTCGCGGTCTGGTTCCTCAACTTCTCGACCTGGCGCGGCACCCACGGGATCTACCTGGAGGACCTGTACGTCCGCCCGCTGTCCCGCGGCGGCGGCCACGGCAAGGCGCTGCTGCTGGAACTGGCGCGGATCGCCGTCGAACGCGGCTACGCGCGGGTGGAGTGGTCGGTGCTCGACTGGAACACGCCCTCGATCGACTTCTACAAGTCCCTCGGCGCGGTGCCGATGGACGACTGGACCGTCTACCGGCTCACCGGCGAGGCCCTCGCCGCCGCCGGCGGCGGTCACTGAACGGACCGCCCGAACCCCTGCCACCCTGCGTCGCGATGGCTTACCATGAGTGACTCCCGAGCCCCGGCCGGCGTGCGGAAGGCGGTAAGGTCTCAGGCGGATACGCGGCGTCCGGTCGCCCCGCGAAGGGTATGACCGGTACGTACCGCACCACCCCTCTGGACAGTTGGGGCGAAGCAGTTGAGCCAAGCAACAGACAGTGCCGCGGCCACCGGCCCGGAAGCACAGCGCGTCACCCAGGAGGTGAGGGTGTCCCAGATCGACGGCGAGCCCGGAGTGCAGGACTTCGTGGAGGTCCGGCTGCCCGCGGCGGGTGCCTACCTCTCGGTCCTGCGAACAGCGACGGCCGGCCTGGCGGCGCGGCTCGACTTCACCCTCGACGAGATCGAGGACCTGCGGATCGCGGTCGACGAGGCCTGCGCCATCCTGCTCCAGCAGGCGGTGCCCGGCTCCGTCCTGACCTGCGAGTTCCGGCTGGTCGGCGACTCGCTGAAGGTGACCGTCGCCGCCCCCACCACCGACGGGAAGGCACCCGAACGGGACACCTTCGCCTGGACGGTGCTCTCCGCCCTGGCCGGCGAGGTCGACTCCTCGGTCGGCGAGGACAAGACCGTGTCGATCAGCCTGCACAAGAAGCGCGGCGGCCCCGTCGCCCACTAGCCGGGGCGTCGACCAGCACCGCACAAGGGCCGTCCGCCCGGTCCCCGCTCAGGGGCCGGGCGGGCGGCGCCCGGTACCGCCCCCCACGCGGTACGACCAACGAGACGATGCCGGGGCCCGAGGGCCCCGGTGCTCCCGGAACGGAACGGGGGAATGGCCGTGAGTGATCTGGACCGTACCGGCCTCGCGACGGCGGGACCTGCCGTACCGACCCAGGCGAGCGTTCCTGGCCTCGCCGCCAACGACGATGCGCACCCGAAGGACGCCCACCGGATGAGCCACCCGACCGAGCCGACGTCTGAACCGTCGCCCGCATCCCCGCCCCCGTCCGATCCGGCGGACGAGGCCGCGGACCTGCGCACCGCGGTGCCCACCCAGGCGCCGGCCCCGGCCCCGCACCGCTCGGGCGCACCGGACCGGGAGGCGGCCCGCGCGCTGTTCGTCCGGCTGTCCGCGCTGCCCGACGGCTCCCCGGAGCGCGTCGAGCTGCGCAACCAGCTGGTGCGGATGCACATCCCGCTGGTCGAGCACCTGGCCCGGCGGTTCCGCAACCGGGGCGAGCCGCTGGACGACCTGACCCAGGTCGCCACCATCGGCCTGATCAAGTCGGTGGACCGCTTCGACCACGAGCGCGGGGTCGAGTTCTCCACCTACGCCACGCCGACCATCGTCGGCGAGATCAAACGGCACTTCCGTGACAAGGGCTGGGCGGTCCGGGTGCCGCGCCGCCTCCAGGAGCTGCGGCTGTCGCTCACCACGGCGACCAGCGAGCTCTCCCAGCGGCACGGGCGCTCCCCCACGGTGCACGAGCTCGCCGAGCACCTGGGGATCTCCGAGGAGGACGTCCTGGAGGGCCTGGAGTCCGCCAACGCGTACTCCACGCTGTCCCTGGACGTCCCGGACAGCGACGACGAGTCGCCGGCCGTGGCCGACACCCTCGGCGCCACCGACGAGGCGCTGGAGGGCGTCGAGTACCGCGAGTCGCTCAAGCCGCTGCTGGCCCAACTGCCGCCCCGGGAGCAGAAGATCCTGGTGCTGCGGTTCTTCCGGAACATGACCCAGTCGCAGATCGCCGCCGAGGTGGGGATCTCCCAGATGCACGTGTCCCGCCTGCTGGCCCGGACCTTGGCCCAGCTGCGGGAGAAGCTCCTGGTGGAGGAGTAGGACTGACGGCCGCCCAGCCGGCGGCCGACCCCCGGCGGCCCTGTGCGCTCAGCCCTCGTGCGAGGCGTACAGGGCCGCCGTCGACTTCGGGTTCAGCAGCGCGCCGATGCCGACCAGCCCGAGCAGGCCGACCAGCACGCCGACGCCGATCATCGCGCCGCCGCTCTCCAGCATGTAGTACCCGATCGGCAGGCAGATCGAGTTGGTGAGCACGGCCGGGCTGCGGCCCCAGCGGCGCTCCTTGAGCAGCGCGCGGGCGGCCAGCACCGGCAGCACGCCGAGCAGCACGATGACCAGGCCGCCGAACTCGTTCAGGGCGAGCTGCTTGGACTGGCCGGACAGCGCGGACACCATGTCCCAGACGCCGACGACGGCCAGCGCGGCGCCCTCCAGGGCGGTGATGGCGGCGCCCATGGTCAGCGGCAGGGGGCGGGCCGGGCCCGCCGTGGGTACGGGTGCGGAGGATTCTGCGGTCACTCCAGCAGGGTAGCCGCCGGTTGGCCCGTACCGACCCGTAGGCTTTCCCCATGCGCGCTCTCCTGGTCGTGAACCACAAGGCCACCACCACCAGTGGCCGCACCAGGGACGTACTGATCCACGCGCTGCGCAGCGACCTCAAGCTGGAGGTGGCCGAGACGCAGTATCGGGGCCACGCCCGCGACCTGGCCCGCGAGGCCTCGGAGGACGGCACGGTCGACCTGGTGGTGGCGCTCGGCGGTGACGGCACCGTGAACGAGGTGGTGAACGGGCTGCTCGCGCACGGCCCGGGCGAGAAGGTCCCGCGACTGGCCGTGGTGCCGGGCGGTTCGACCAATGTGTTCGCCCGCGCGCTGGGCCTGCCCAACGACCCGGTGGAGGCCACCGGCGCCCTGCTGTACGCGCTGGAGCACGGGAGCGAGCGGCCGGTCGGCCTGGGCAAGGCGATGACCGACGGACTGCCGGACCGCTGGTTCACCTTCACCGCCGGCCTGGGCTTCGACGCCGGGGTGGTCGGCCGGGTCGAGGAGCAGCGCCGGTTGGGGCGCAAGTCCACCCACGCGCTCTACGTGGGGCAGGCGCTGCGGCACTACGTCACCCAGCGTGAGCAGCGTCGTTCCGGCCCGGTGGCCCTGGAACTACCGGGCCGCGAGGGCGTGCCGGGCCTGGCCCTGGCCATAGTCAGCAACACCTCGCCGTGGACGTTCCTCGGCAACCGCCCGGTGTATCCCTCACCGCTCGCCTCCTTCGACACCGATCTCGACGTCTTCGGGATCACCCGGATGACGGCGTTCGGCACCGTCCGAACGATCCGTCAGATCCTGCGGTCGTACGCCTCTTCGAGCGAAGGCGCCCCGCCGGCCGGCCCGTCCGGCAAGCACGTCGTCTCCTATCACGACGTCAGACACTTCACCTTGGTTTCAGAGGAACCGGCCCCGTTCCAGGTTGACGGGGACCACCTTGGAGACAGGAGTCGCGTCAGTTTCACAGGCGTACGGCGGGCACTGCGTGTGATTGTGTGACCGGAAGGGGGTTTCACCCTTCTTCTCGAACGCACAAGCCCCCTTCACTCCATAGAAGTACTGGCTGTGAGCTAGGCGACACCGAAGAATCAAAAATTCCTCCCTGAAGGGGGTTGTATCCGGGCCCGAGGTTTGCGAACCTCTACATGGCGATCGGGACGCATCGCAGCGACGGCAACCTCAGAACCTGGCGGGTGTCGACCGCGGGGCGTCCCTCGAATCGCCGAATCCCTCCCCAGCACAGACCACCCGGGCCCCGGCGGGCCTTTGGTCTCTTTTGCTGTTGCGGGATTCGTGAAAGCGTTCACATTCACAAGCCACATTCACAAGCCATCGATTATGCCGACCGGGTGCCCCCCGCCGGCAGGAGGAGTTGGACGACCATGGACTGGCGCCACCGCGCTGTCTGCCGCGAAGAGGACCCGGAGCTGTTCTTCCCGATCGGGAACACCGGTCCTGCTCTGCTGCAGATCGAGGAAGCCAAGGCCGTGTGCCGCCGCTGTCCGGTCATGGAGCAGTGCCTGCAGTGGGCTCTTGAGACCGGCCAGGACGCCGGCGTCTGGGGCGGTATGAGCGAGGACGAGCGTCGCGCGATGAAGCGCCGTGCCGCCCGCAACCGCGCCCGCACCGCCTGATCACACGCCGTAACACCAGCAGTAACCGAAACACCGATCAACACATGATCAAAGGCTTCCCTGCACCTCCTGGTGAAGCCTTCCGCACAAAGGGCCTTGCCTGGCGAGGTCCCGCGACACCGGACCGTCCAGCCACTTGATACTGTTCACTTAGAGCAATATCGTGGAGCTGTGGCGCTCACCGTGTGCAACGCACGGGCGAGGTGTCGCACCACCCAGAGCCCCCGTTCCGGCCGACTCCCCCCGACGGCCGGAACGGGTTGAGAGGCCCTGTCGACCCACCCCCCCCGGTCGACAGGGCCTCGTTTCTGTTTTCGCGCCCCGGTCCGTGTGCGCGCCCCGGCGCGCCCGCACCCTGGCACGCCCTCGCGCGGGCCGCCCGCGCCGGGCTCGCGAGGTGGGCACCCGGCGCCTTTCGCCGAGTGCACGCCCCCACCGCGCGCCTCGATGCACCTTTCCGCGGACCGCACGCCGACCGGACCGCGGACCCGCACCGCGGACCGGTCGGCGGATCAGCGGACCGGGATCTCCAGGATCACCTTGGTGCCGCCGTCCGGACCGGCCACCATGTCGAAGGTGCCGCCCAACTCGCCGGTGGCCAGCGTGCGGACGATCTGCAGGCCGAGGTTGCCGGCCGTCTGAGGGTCGAACCCCTCGGGCATGCCGCGACCGTCGTCCTGCACCGTGATCAGCAGGAACTCCTCCGGCCGGGCGCCGCCGTTCCAGCTGTCCGACCAGCCCGCCCCGGTCGCCGGGGCCCGCCCGCGCAGCGCGCTGACCTCCAGGTTCCCGGAGGCGGACGGGCCGAAGGCGTGCTCCAGAGCGTTCTGCAGCAGTTCGGTCAGCACCATCGACAGCGGGGTGGCCACCTCGGCGGACAGGATGCCGAAGCTGCCGCTGCGGCGGGTCGCCACCCGGCCGTCCTGGGACAGCTCCATCACCATCGCCAGCACCCGGTCGGCGATCTCGTCGAAGGCCACCTGCTCGTCCAGCGCCTGGGACAGCGTCTCGTGCACGATCGCGATCGAGCCGACCCGGCGCACCGCCTCGTCCAGCGCGGCCCGGCCGGCCTCCGACTCCATCCGGCGGGACTGCAGCCGCAGCAGGGCGGCGACGGTCTGCAGGTTGTTCTTCACCCGGTGGTGGATCTCCCGGATGGTGGCGTCCTTGGTCATCAGCTCGCGGTCGCGGCGGCGCAGTTCGGTGACGTCCCGGCACAGCACCAGCGAACCGGTCAGCGTGCCCTTGGGCTTGAGCGGGATGGCCCGCAGGGTCACCACCCCGCCCTGCACCTCGACCTCGGTCTGCCGCGGCGCCCAGCCGCTCGCCAGCTTCACCAGCGCCTCGTGCACGGCCGCCCGGGAGGGCGGGACCAGTTCGGCGGTGGCCCGGCCCAGGTGGCTGCCGACCAGGTCGGTGGTGAGGCCGAGGCGGTGGTAGGCGGACAGGGCGTTGGGGCTGGCGTAGGTGACGATGCCGTCCGCGTCGAGCCGGATCAGGCCGTCGCCGACCCGGGGGGCGGCGTCCATGTCGATCTGCTCGACGCCGTGGAAGGGGAAGCTGCCGGCGGCGATCATCTGGGCCAGGTCGGAGGCGCTCTGCAGGTAGGTGAGCTCCAGCCGGCTGGGGGTGCGGACGGTCAGCAGGTTGGTGTTGCGGGCGATCACCCCGAGCACCTTGCCCTCGCGCCGGACCGGGATGGACTCGACCCGGACCGGCACCTCCTCGCGCCACTCCGGGTCGCCCTCGCGCACGATCCGGCCCTCGTCGAAGGCGGCGTCCAGCAGCGGGCGGCGCCCGCGCGGGACGAGGTGGCCGACCATGTCGTCCTGGTAGGAGGTGGGGCCGGTGTTGGGCCGCATCTGCGCCACCGAGACGTAGCGGATGCCGTCCCAGGTGGGGATCCACAGCACCAGGTCGGCGAAGGAGAGGTCGGAGAGGAGCTGCCACTCCGAGACCAGCATGTGGAGCCATTCCACATCGGCCCCGGTCAGGGTGGTGTGGCGGCGGACGAGTTCGTTCAGCGAGGGCACATGGCGAGGGTAGCGCCGCCGGTCGGGGCGGGGCGCGGCGGACCGGGGAACGGATCACGCGCCGGGCCTGCGGCGGAGCCCACTGCCCGAAGTTGTCCAGACCAATTTCCGGAGCGGCCTGGACAACCCAGATTGGTCTAGTCCACAATGAAAGGGCACCAAGGAGAGGCCCACCGCGCAACTGCCCTGACCGCGCGAGGCCTTTCCTCGGTCGGACGCCGCCGAACGAGGACCCCGCACAGTTCTCGATCGACTCCGGCGACCGACGACAGCTCCGGGCTGCGGTGCCGCATGGGTTGAGGGTCCCGTGTCGGCGCCGTGGCCCGTAGTGCTTTCCGGGTGCGCCGGGCTCCGGGGGTGCGACGCGTTCCCCGGGCGCTCCCCCGCCGAAGCCATGTTCCGCCGCTCAACGAGTCGGGCCCCCGTCCACAGCCTGTGGACAGGGGCCCGATCGCGTGGCGCCGTGCCTCAGTGCGTCTCGGTGACCTTGGCCAGGGCGCGCGGGGCGTCCGGGTCCTGGCCGCGGGCGATGGTGACCTCGTAGGCCAGCAGTTGCAGCGGGAGGATCTCCAGGATCGGCTGGACCTCCTCCGGCACGCCGGCCGGCAGGGCGAAGCCGGCCGAGGCGGCGTCCACCTGCGCCTGCTGGCCGACCACGACCAGGTCCGCGCCGCGACCGCGCAGGCGGTCCAGCACCGGCTGCAGGGCCTCGCCGCCCTTGCCGTCCGGGACGATCGCGATGACCGGCGAGACGTTGTCCACCATGGCCAGCGGGCCGTGCAGCAGGTCGGCGCCGGAGAACGGGGAGGCCGGGATGTAGGTGGTCTCCATCAGCTTCAGCGCCGCCTCGCGGGCGGTCGGGTAGCCGTAGCCGCGCGAGGTGATGACCAGGCGCTGGGCGAAGCGGTACCGCTCGGCCAGCGCCTTCACCTCGGCGTGGCGGGCCAGGACGCCGGCAGCCAGGCCGGGCAGCTCCTTGGCCGCCGCACCGTCGCCGCCGCGCAGGCCCTCGACCAGCAGGTAGAGCGCCAGCAGCTCGGCGGTGTAGGTCTTGGTGGCGGGCAGCGCCTTCTCCGGGCCGGCCAGCACGTCGATGTGGAACTCGGAGACCTCGGCCAGCGGCGAGGACGCGTTGTTGGTGACGGCGAGGGTGATGGCGCCGGCCTCGCGGGCGGCCTTGGTGGAGGCCACCAGGTCGGGCGAGCCGCCGGACTGGCTGACGGTGACGACCAGGACGTCGGTGAGGTCCGGCTTGGCGCCGTACGCGGTGGTGGTGGACATCGAGGTCAGACCGGCCGGCTTGCCGAGCAGGATCTCGATCAGGTACTTGGCGTACAGCGCCGCGTTGTCGGACGTGCCGCGCGCGGTCAGCAGGACGAAGCGAGGGTTGCGGGCGGCGATCTCGGCCGCGATCTGGCGGATCTTCGGGGCACCCTCGTCGAGGATGCGCTGGAGGACGGCCGGCTGCTCGGCCATCTCCGCCGCCATGATCCGGCCGGGGACGGAAACAGTCTGCGGGTCGGACATCAGGATGTGCCTCCGATGAGATGGTTCGACCCCTCCGGGCAGGTTGCCCGACGGGGACCTCTACGGCGGCGAGTCCGCACACTCGCTGCGGTGGTTTCCTGCCGCAATCCTACGGGGGCCGCCCCCGGCGGGCACACCCGAAGGCCCGCCCCGGACGGGACGGGCCCTAGAAGGCTGATGAAGATCTTGAAAACGCGCCCGGCTTGCACCAGTTCGACCTGGTTGACATTTCCCGGCAAACCGGGGTGAATCGGGTGTCCGAAGCAAGATCTTCAGGAGACTTCTAGGACCTGGACGGCGGCGCGGGGTCAGGACGCCTTGTTGATCAGCTGGTCGATCGCGGCGTCGGCGTCCTTGGTGGCCTGGTCCACCGACTTGCCCTTGAGGATGCCGGTCAGCATGTCGGGCAGGATCTTCTGCTTCTCGATCGCGCCCCAGCCGGGGGCCAGCGGGGTGAACCAGGCGTCCGGCACGGCGTTGGCCGCCGCGGCGGTGGTCGGCTTGTTCTTCAGCGGGTTCAGCTGGGTGAGGTTGTTCGGCAGGATGTCCTTGTCGGCCAGCGTCTGCTGGGACTTGGTGCTGGTGAACATCCGCACCCAGTCGGTGGCCAGCTCGACCTGCGTGGACTTGGCGGTGACCGCGAGGTCGGAGCCGCCGATGAAGGTGGGCAGCGGCTTGCCGTCCGGGCCGGGCATGGTGGCCATCTTGACGGTGTCCTTGAGGCTCGGGTCGCCGGTGCCCGGCGCGACGACGCTGGCCGCCTCGTAGCCGTTGCCGTAGAAGGACCCGGCGCGCCCACGGGCCATCGACTCGAACTGGTTCTGCTCGTTCACCGTCAGGTCGCCCTTGGTGTACTTGCGGACCAGGTCGACGAAGTGGCTGATGCCCTGCTGGGACTTGGCGTCGTGCAGGGTGCCGTGCCAGTTGCCGGAGCTGTCGAACTTGGCGATGCTGCCGCCGTACGCGGCCACGTAGCTCATCGCGGCGTACCAGTACGGGCCGGGCAGGTAGAGCGAGGAGTAGCTCTTGTCGGCCTTGTTCTTGTCGGCGACCTTGTCCAGGGCCGCCGTCAGGTCGGCCTCGGTCTTGGGGAACTCGGCGCTGCCGGTGGCCTGCTGGAAGGTGGCGGCGTTGTAGATGGCGACCCGGGCGCCGGCGTAGTAGGGCACGCACCAGAGCTTGTCCTGGTACGTACAGGTGTTGGCGAGCGCCTTGATCCAGCTGTCGGAGTTGTCGAAGGTGGTCCGGTCGACCGGGGCCAGCGCGCCGGAGAGCACGTACTTCATGGTCTCGGTGTTGCCCAGCTCGACCACGTCGGGCGCGGAGCCGTCGGCGATCGCCTTGTCGAGCTTGGTCACCTTGTCGGCCCAACCCTGGTAGGCGAGCTTGAGGGTGACGTTCGGGTACTTCGCCGCGAACTGGTCGTTGACCTGCTGCACCAGGTCGGGCCAGTTCTTCTGGGCGTCGTCCATCAGCCAGACGGTGACGGTGCCGCTCGCGGCCTTCGGGTCGGCGCCGGGGCTCTTGCCGTCCTTCGACGCCGTGCCGGCCGACGAACAGGCCGTCAGCCCGATCGCCAGGGCAGTGATTCCGAACGTCGACATGAGCTGACGCTTCTTCACGCCATCCTCCGAGGGTGCTAGAGCCGTGTTGCCCGCCGGCAGCGTGATGGCGCCCGCAACGGAGGGTCCGGGCAGGGGCGAAGAGCTTCGGGGAGGGCCGATACCACATCCGGTGAGGTTGAATTTCGAACCGGATGACTGGACTCTGGCCTAGACCATAGGTGGTGTCAACGGCCAAATGGCCTCGTCGCCACGGCCGTTGCAGAGCTGTTGTACCCCGTGGCGATCAGTCGCCGTATCGTCACCCTAAGTGGAACTTAAGGTGGATTTAAGGCCCACTTGAGGGAGCACGGTCACCTGGCGAATCCGCAGGTCAACGGCGGGGAAACGGAACGGGCCCGCCATGCGACATGCGCATGACGGGCCCGTCGGCCGGCGCCTCCCGGACACTCCCGGTGACGCCCCCCCTCGGTCTCAGCCGATGGCTCCCGGCTGCCCGGTGAGCACCTCCACGGCCGCCAGCCCGCAGACCCGGGCGGCGCCGTGCGTGGCGATGTAGAGCGCGCCGACCGGCTCGGACTGCGGCAGCCCCATCTCGACCACCGCGGCGTCCGGCCGGGCCGCCACCAGGCGGCCCAGCGCGGCGGACATCCAGGCGTGCCGGTGCGCGTCCCGGACCACCAGCACCAGGCGGCGGCCCTCGGCGCCGGCCACCAGCTCGGCGACCAGGGCGTCCAGCAGCTCGGGGGCGGCCTCGGCCGCCGAGACCGCGCGGGTGCGGGTGCCGGGGAAGCGGTCGGCCAGCATGCCGGCCACGCCCCACGGGGTGACGTCGCCGACGGCGATGTTCGGCTCGTCCGAGAACGAGGCCACGAACGGGCGCTCGGACACCGGCTGCGGCTCGCGGCCCGGCGCCCGGACCACCTTCAGCGCCCGGCGGGCGGCCCGCAGGCCGACCGCGAGGTCCGGCTCCGGCCGCTCACCCTGGGCCGAGATCCGGCCCCAGCTGCCGAGCGAGCGGACCCGGTCGGCGGCGTCCGCCAGCCGCTCCTCGGAGAGCACGCCGGCCCGCACGCCCGCCACGATGGCGTCGCGCAGCATCAGCACGGTGTCCTCGTCGGCCAGCCCGCCGCCGACGCAGATCGCGTCCGCGCCGGCCGCCAGGGCCAGCACGGTGCCGTCGCCCATCCCGAAGGTGTCGGCGATGGCGCCCATCTCGATCGCGTCGCTGACGATCAGGCCCTGGTAGCCGAGGCCGCCGTCGGCCGGGGCCGCGCGCAGCAGGTCGCGCAGCACGAGCGGGCTGAGGGTGGCCGGCAGCTTCGGGTCGAGCGCCGGGATCATGATGTGGGCGGTCATCACGGCCTTGGTGCCGGCCGCGATCGCCGCCTGGAACGGGATCAGGTCGCGGGAGCGCAGCACGTCCAGGTCGACGTCGATGACCGGCAGCCCGTGGTGCGAGTCGACGGCGGTGTCGCCGTGGCCGGGGAAGTGCTTGGAGCAGGCGGCCACGCCGGCCGACTGGAGGCCCTCCACCCAGGCGGCGGTGTGCCGGGCGCACAGCTCCGGGTCGGCGCCGAAGGAACGGACGCCGATGACCGGGTTGCGCGGGTTGGAGTTGACGTCCGCGGTGGGCGCCCAGTTGTAGTTGACGCCGGCCGCGGCCAGCGCCCGGCCCAGCTCGCGGGCGACGTCCCGGGTCAGCGCCGGGTCGTCGATCGCGCCGAGCGCGAGGTTGCCGGGCCAGGACGAGCCGGAGCCCGCCTCCAGCCGGGTGACGTCGCCGCTCTCCTCGTCGATGGCGATCAGGAGGTCGGGGTTCTCCTCGCGCAGCGCCTTGGTGAGCCTGGCGAGCTGGTCGAGGTCGACCACGTTGCGGTCGAACAGCGCGACCGAGCCGAGCCCGGCGGCGAGGTGGCGGCGCAGCCACTGCGGCGGCTCGGTGCCGACGAAGCCGGGCTGCAGGACGGTCAGGGCGTCGCGGTGCAGCTGGTCGCTGACCGGAGCGGTGGGGACGAGGATGCTCACGTTTCTCAGCCCTTCACGGCGCCGTCGGTCAGTCCACCGACCGCCTTGCGCTGCAGGAAGACGAACAGGATCAGCACGGGGATGGCGAACATCGTGGACGCGGCCATGGTGGCGCCCCAGTCGTTGCCGAAGGCGGTCTTGAAGGACGACAGCCACAGCGGGAGGGTCTTGCCCTCCTCCTTGTTGAGGATCAGGACGAGCGGGAACTCGTTCCACGCGGTGATGAAGCCGAACAGCGAGGTCGACATCAGGCCGGGGGCCAGCAGCGGGAAGATCACCTTCACGAAGGCCTGGGAGCGGGTGCAGCCGTCCACCATGGCCGACTCCTCCAGCTCCTTCGGCACCGCCGCGATGAAGCTGCGCAGCGTCCAGATGGTGAAGGGCAGCACCATCATCATGTAGAAGAAGGTCAGCGGCACGAGGCTGTTCAGCATCTCGTTGTCGCGCGAGATCATGTAGACCGCGATGGTCATGACCTCCCACGGCGCCATCTGCGCGACCATGACGACCAGGACGAAGGCCTTGCGGCCGCGGAACTTCATCCGGGCGATGGCGAAGGCCGCGAGGGTCGCGATCACCAGCGAGATCAGCACCGCGCCGATGGTGGCGACGAGGCTGTTGGTGACGTACGTCCAGAAGTTGGGCGCGTTGATCGCGGTGGTGAAGTGGTCGAGGGTCCCGTTGAACGGGATGAAGACCGGCGTCTTGCTGATGATGTCGTTGTCCTGCTTGAAGGCAGTCGCGATCATCCAGTAGACGGGGAAGATGAAGAAGACGAAGAGGACGACCGCGATCACGTTCGGCCAGGTACGTCCGATGAGCGAGCGCCTCACAGCTCGTCCTCCTGCTTGATCATGATGCGGAAGTAGTACGCCATCATCGCGCCCAGCATCAGGATGGTGAGCACCGCGATCGCGGAGCCGATGCCGTAGTGCTGCCCGGACGAACCCTCCAGGAAGGCGTGCACGGGCAGGGTCCGGGTCAGGTTCTCGGGGCCGCCGCCGTTGATCGCGTACACCTGGGTGAAGGCCTTGAAGACCCAGATGATCTCCAGGAACGTCGTGGCCAGGAAGAACGGCTTCAGGTTCGGGAAGATCACCGAGCCGAAGATCTTGGACGCGCCGGCGCCGTCCATCCGGGCGGCCTCGTAGAGCTCCTTGGGGATGGTGGTCAGTCCGGCGTACATGTTGAACGCCACGAAGGGGACCGACTGCCAGACGATCAGCAGGATCACCACGAAGAAGGTCGAGTACTGGTCGCTCATCCAGTTGTAGTCGGCCATCGCGTGCCAACCCAGCTTGTCCAGGAACCAGTTGACGACGCCCCACTGCTGGTCGAACAGCCAGGTGTAGACGGTGGTCGCGGCGACCACGGGCATCGCCCAGGCCATCAGCAGGCCGACCGAGAGGAGCAGCCGCATCCGCTTGCCGAGGCGGTTGAGCAGCAGGCCGATCAGGGTGCCGCCGGCCATGATCAGCACGACGTTGACCAGGGTGAAGGCGACGGTGCGCCCGGTGACCGCCCAGAAGTCCGGGTCGGTCAGCTGCTCCTTGTAGTTGTCGAAGCCGTTCCACTCGGTCAGGTGCTGGACGAACTGGCGCTTGTTGAGGTTCTGGAACGACAGCAGGACCGTCTTCACCAGCGGCCAGCCGAGCAGGGCGACGGTCGCCACGGTGGCGGGCAGCAGCAGCAGGTACGGTGCCAGGCGTGCGCCGAGGCCCGGCCCGCCCGCGGGTCTGGCGCCCTTGCGGGGGGTGCCGTTGGCGCCACCACCGGCGGCACTCGTCTCAATTCCGGCCACGGCAGCCTTCCCTGAATCCGGGGACTGCGTCTGCACCCGCTCCGAATGCACAGCCATCGTTCTCACTTCCTCACAACCCGAACCACGACGGACAGGCGTCGCTCACCGACCCCCCGCCGGGGGTCGGTGAGCGACGCCGCTCGGTGCCTACTGCTTCTGGTTGAGCCGCTTCGCGATCTCGTCGTCGTACTTCTTCGCGGTGGCCGCGTAGTCGCCACCCTGGAGGGCGGCGGTCAGGAACTCCTTGATCGGGTTCGGCTTGTCCTCGACGCTCGCCCAGTTCGGGGTGATCGGGGTGACCGCGCCGACCGCCGAGGCGGACTGGGCGGCCTTCGCGAAGTCGCCGGTGAGCTGGCTGTTCAGCGCGGCCTTGTTCGGGATGTTGCCGGCGGCGGCGACCGCACCCTCGTTCTTGTCGTTGAGGGCGATCTTCAGGAAGTCCTTGGCCATGTCGGTGTTCTTGCTCTGCGCACCGATCGCCAGGTTCGAGCCGCCGAGGAAGACGCCGGAGGGCTTGTCAGCGGTCTTGCCCGGGAGCGGGAAGAAGCCGATCTTGTCCTTCGGCATGTCCTTCTCCGCCGGGAGCTCCCAGCCGAGGGCGATCATGGTGCCGACGTTGCCCTTGCCGAAGACGTCCTTCTGCTGCGGGGTGGCCTCGTCCTTGTCCTTCGGACCGGTGGCCGAGTAGCCCTGCAGCTTCTTGTAGGTCTCGAAGGCCTTCTGCGCCTCGGGCGAGGACAGGCCGCCGACCCACTTGTCGCCGTCCTTCTTGGCGATCTTGCCGCCCTCACCGGTGAGCAGGCCGAAGTAGGTGTACCACTCCTGACCCGGCAGGTAGATCGGGTCGACGACGCCCTCGGTGGCCTTCAGCTTGTCCAGGTCGGCGTAGAACTCGTCCAGGGTCTTCGGCGCGTCGGTCAGCTGGGCCTTGGCCCAGAGGTCCTTGTTGTAGGCGACGACGCGGTTGGAGACCCACCACGGGGCGGCGAACTGCTTGCCGTCCAGCTGGGCGGCCTCGTTCTGGTTGGCGTTCCAACCGTCGCCGCCCAGGGCGGACTTGTCCTTGGTGATGTCGAGCAGGCCACCCGAGGCGGCGTAGCCGGAGGTCTGGGTGTTGCCGAGCTCGACGACGTCGACCGAGCCCTCGGACAGCGCGGCGGTCACCTTCTGGCCGATGCCGTCCCACTCCTGGATCTGGAAGTCGACCTTGGAGCCCGGGTAGGTGGTCTCGAACTCGCTCTTGACCGCGTCGGTCCAGCCCTTCGGGGCGGAGCCGGTCATCAGCCACACCTTCAGCGTCTTGCCGCTGTAGTTCTTGGCGCCCGCCGCGGACGACGAGTTCGAACCGGCGTTGTCCTTGCTCTTGCCGTCCGAGCCACAGGCCGCCAGGCCGACGACCATTGCTGCGACGCCGACCGCCGCGATGAGCTGACGCTTCACGCCATCCTCCTGAGGGATGCCTGGGTTACCCCCGTCGGGCGGCAGCGGCAGACCCACGTAAAGCGGGGGGAAAGGTGCCGCGGACCCCTTCGAGCGGGTGGGGGGATTCATAGTGACCGGCCTAGTGGTGTAGACCAGATGCCTGGAGCTTGGCCTAGACCAATGGGCCTGTCAACGGCTGTTCGACCGATCCGGACCACCCGTTATCAAGCCGACACCGCACATCGTTCATCGCGTGATGAGGTATTCGTTCCGTAGCCATACATGCAACGATGTCACCCGTTAACTATGTGGCGGGGCCCGTAAAGGCCCCGCGAGAAGCGGGAGAACAGGTCCGATGAGCAGCGACGGGGGAACCACCGCCCAGGTCAACGACCCCGAGGTGAAAAACCTCCCGACGCAGGCCGGCGCCGACCCGACCGCGCGCGTCCCCAAGTACTACGGTCTCAAGCGCCACCTGCTCCAGCTCACCGAGACCCAGCCCGCCGGCACCCCGGTCCCGCCCGAGCGCGCGCTGGCCGCCCAGTTCGACACCTCCCGCACCACCGTGCGCCAGGCGCTGCAGGAACTGGTCGTCGAGGGCCGGCTGGAGCGCATCCAGGGCAAGGGCACCTTCGTCGCCAAGCCCAAGGTCGCCCAGGCCCTCCAGCTCACCTCCTACACCGAGGACATGCGGGCCCAGGGCCTGGAGCCCGCCTCGCGGCTGATCGAGATCGGCTACATCACCGCCGACGACCGGCTCGCCCCGCTGCTCGACATCAAGCCCGGCGGCCGGGTGCTGCGGATCGAGCGCCTGCGCCTGGCCAACGGCGACCCGATGGCCATCGAGGTCGCCCACCTGTCCGCCAAGCGCTTCCCCGCGCTGCGGCGCAACCTCGCCAAGCACAACTCGCTGTACGCGGCGCTGCGCGAGGTGTACGGGGTCACCGTGGCCGAGGCCGAGGAGACCATCGAGACCACCCTCGCCAACCCGCGCGAGGCCGGCCTGCTCGGCTCCGACCTCGGACTGCCGATGCTCCAGCTCTCCCGGCACTCCTTCGACGCCGACGGCGACCCGGTGGAGTGGGTCCGCTCGATCTACCGCGGCGACCGCTACAAGTTCATCACCCGGCTCAAGCGCCCGGAGTAGTCCGGGCGGAGCAGTCCGGGGCGAAGCAGTCCGGGCGGGGCACTCCCCCCGCGCACCACGGGCACCGGCGCGCGCGACCCGCGCGCGCCGGTGCCCGTTCGCGTCACGGAAGGGGCAGTACCGGTCGAATACGACCGGATGCCGTCCGGATGGCGGGAAGTTGCGCCGACCCCGGTGACATGGATCACCCCATGCCCTAGATTGCGCAGCCGTACTGACTGTCGATCACCGATGGTGCTGCTCGGCGGGTTCGCGGGGGCGTGCGGTGCCCCGCGGGCTGCGGCGCCGACGGGGAGAACCCTCCGGAGCGGAGCCGAAGATGCCGTCTGATCCCGATACCGTCGAACCTGTCATGCCCGAGCCACCCGGGGAGCGGGTGCCCGCCGTGACCCCCGAACGGGTGCTGGCCGGGCTCGCCCTGCTCGTGCCGATCGTCGCGACGCTGTGGGTGTCCTCGTACGACAAGACCGACCCGGACGTCGGCGGGGTGCCGTTCTTCTACTGGTACCAACTGCTCTGGGTGCCGGTGTCGGCGGTGTTCACCGTGGCCGCGTACCTGCTGATCAACCGGGACGAGAAGGCCCGCAAGGCGGCGCGGAAGGCGGGTGGCGCGCGATGAGCCACGTCAACGTGCCGGCCCTCACGGTCTTCGTGCTGTTCTTCGTCCTGGTCACCGTGATGGGCTTCCTCGCCGCCCGCTGGCGGCGCGCGGACGACGCGGCGCACCTGGACGAGTGGGGCCTGGGCGGCCGCAGCTTCGGGACCTGGGTCACCTGGTTCCTGCTCGGCGGCGACCTCTACACCGCGTACACCTTCGTCGCCGTCCCGGCGGCGGTCTACGCGACCGGTGCGGCGGGCTTCTTCGCGGTGCCGTACACGATCGTCGCCTACCCCCTGGTCTTCCTCTTCCTGCCCCGGCTCTGGTCGGTCTCCCGGGTGCACGGGTACGTCACCCCGGCCGACTTCGTCCGCGGCCGGTACGGCTCGCGGCCGCTCTCCCTGGTCGTCGCGCTGACCGGGATCCTGGCCACCATGCCGTACATCGCGCTCCAACTCGTCGGCATCCAGGCGGTGCTGGACGTGCTGGGCGTCGGCGGCGGCGAGAACGCCAACTGGTTCGTCAAGGACCTGCCGCTGTTCCTCGCCTTCGGCGTGCTGGCCGCGTACACCTACTCCTCCGGGCTGCGCGCCCCGGCGCTGATCGCCTTCGTCAAGGACGCCCTGATCTACATCGTGATCATCGTCGCGGTGATCTACATCCCGATCCGGCTCGGCGGCTACGGGCACATCTTCGACGCGGCCGCGCACAAGTTCAGCGCCCCCAAGTCCGCCGGCTCGCTGACCCTCCCGGGCGACAAGCAGTGGACGTACGCGACGCTGGCGCTGGGCTCGGCGATGGCGCTGTTCATGTACCCGCACTCGGTGACCGGTGTGCTGGCCTCCAAGTCCCGCGGCACGGTGCGCCGCAACATGGCGATCATGCCCGCGTACTCGCTGATGCTGGGCCTGCTGGCGCTGCTCGGCTTCATGGCCATCGCGGCGGGCGTCGGCAAGGGCGACAAGAAGTTCAACGCCCAGTTGTCCGTGCCGCAGCTGTTCGCCGACATGTTCCCGGACTGGTTCACCGGCGTGGCCTTCGCGGCGATCGGGATCGGCGCGCTGGTGCCGGCCGCCATCATGTCGATCGCGGCGGCCAACCTGTTCACCCGCAACGTCTACAAGGAGTGGCTGAAGCCCGCCGCCACCCCGGCGGACGAGACCCGGATCGCCAAGCTGGTCTCGCTGCTGGTGAAGGTCGGCGCGCTGGTCTTCGTGCTCGGCATGGACAAGCAGGCCGCGATCAACCTCCAACTGCTCGGCGGCCTGTGGATCCTCCAGACCTTCGTGGCGATCGTCGGCGGCCTGTTCACCCGCTGGTTCCACCACTGGGCGCTGTTCGCCGGCTGGGCGGCCGGCATGGCCTACGGCACCTGGAAGGCCTACGGCATCGCGAGCCCCGCCACCAAGCACTTCGGCGGCAACGCGGCCGCGATCCCCGGCATCGGCGAGATCGGCTACATCGGCCTGACCGCCTTCGCGCTCAACCTGATCGTCGCGGTGGCGCTCACCCTGGTGCTGCGCGCCGTCAAGGCGCCCGAGGGCCCGGACGAGACCAGGCCCGCCGACTACAGCGCCGAGGCCGGCGACGAGGAGCCGAAGAACGCGCCGGAGCCCGTAGCGGCGCACTGATTCGCGCCGCACGCGCCCTGTGATCGCGCCGCCCTCTCCGTGAACACTGGAGAAGGCGGCGCGATCATATGTATGAACAGCCGCCTTCGCAGGGCACCACCAGACCGGACCGGCGACCGGCCGGCAACTGATCGACCCACGGGGAGCACGCGGCCATGGCAGAACTCGGCACCACCCTCAACGGCCAGCACCAGTCCACCCAGAGCCCGCACCACCTCACCACCCACCGCCCGGCGTCGGCCACCCGGCTGCCGTCCGTGCTGATCGCCACCCGGCACGGCGAGTCCACCGCCAACGTCGAGTTCCATCTGGCCGAGGCCGCCGGCGCGCTCAGCGTCCCGATCAGCTGCCGGGACGCCGACATCCCGCTGTCGCTGCACGGCCAGCAGCAGGCCCAGGCGCTCGGCCGCTGGTGGGCCGCCCTGCCCAGCACCGACCGCCCGCGCAGCGTCTGGTGCTCGCCGTACGTGCGCACCACCGAGACCGCCCGGATCGCGCTCGCCCAGGCCGCCGGGCTCGGCGCCGTCCCGGTCACCCTCGCCGTGCGCCACGACGAGCGGCTGCGCGACCGCGAGCTGGGCGTCCTGGAGATGCTGACGCGGGCCGCGATCGAGGCCAAGCACCCGGAGGAGTCCGCCCGGCGGCGCAAGATGGGCGAGCTGTACTACCGGCCGCCCGGCGGCGAGTCCTGGGCCGACGTCGCGCTGCGGGTGCGCAGCCTGCTGCGGGACGTCTGCGAGGAGGAGGCCGGGCGGCCCGTCCTGCTGGTCGCGCACGACTGCACGGTGCTGATGTTGCGCTACGTGCTGGAGCGGCTCACCGAGGAACGGCTCACCGCGCTCGCGCCGGTGCGCAACTGTTCCACCAGCCTGTGGCGCGCCCAGGACGGGCGGCTGCACCCGGAGCGCTGGAACACCGTCGACCACCTCGCCCTGGAGAATTGACGAGCCGTCACGCGCCCTCGTCCGGTCGCGCCTCGTCGCCCGGTCATGCCTCGCGGTCCGGTCATGCCTCGTCGTCCGGTCATGCCTCGTCGTCCGGGCAGGCGAAGCAGCGCCGGTAGGCCAGCGGCGTGGTCCCCAGCCGGCGCCCGAAGTGGTGCCGCAGCGCGGCCGCGTTGCCGAAGCCGCAGCGGGCGGCGATCGCGTCCACCGGTTCGGCGGTGGACTCCAGCAGCCGCTGGGCGAGCAGCACCCGCTGCCCGGTCAGCCAGCGGTGCGGCGTGGTGCCGGTCTCCTGCTGGAAGCGGCGGGCGAAGGTGCGCGGGGACATGTGGACCCTGGCGGCCAACTGCTCGACGGTGCAGTCCCGGTCCAGGTGGTGGCGCATCCAGTCGAGCAGCGGCGCCAGCGAGTCGCCGTCGCCGCCGGGCAGCGGGCGGCTCACGAACTGGGCCTGCCCGCCCTCCCGGTGCGGCGCCACCACCATCCGGCGGGCGATCCCCCGGGCCACCTCCGCGCCCTGCACCTTGCGCACCAGGTGCAGGCAGGCGTCGATGCCGGCGGCCGTCCCGGCCGAGGTGATCACCGGGTCGTCGTCCACGTACAGCACGTCCGGCTCGACGGCGGTCCGCGGGAAGCGCCGGGCCAGGTCCTCGCTGTGCCGCCAGTGGGTGGTGGAGCGGCGGTCGTCCAGCAGCCCGGCGGCGCCGAGCACGAAGGCGCCGCTACAGATGGACAGCACCCTGCCGCCGTCCGCCACCACCGAGCGCAGCGCCGCCAGCAGCGGCTCCGGGTACTCCGGGCGGATCGCCGTCGCGGTGACCACCACCAGGTCGGCCCCGGCCAGCCGCTCGGGGCCGTGCGGGACGTCCACCGCGAACCCGGCGTGCGTCGTGTGCGGCCCGGGGCGGGCGCCGGCGATCGCGAAGTCGTACCCGGGCAGGCCGTCGGCCGTGCGGTCGAGGCCGAAGACCTCGCAGGCGACACCGAGCTCGAAGGGGTGGATCTCCTCCAGCACCACCGCGACCACGTTCTTCAGCATGCCGCCCAGGATGCCCGGCCGGCACCGGCGACGGAAGGGCCGGATGGCAGTTTTTCGATGAGATCAGTCATTCCTGCCACTCGTGGCCGCCGCCCCGCCCGACCAGAGTGGAGCCATGGACAGCGGCACTCTCGCAAGCGCAATCGCCCTGGTCGGGGCCGTCGGCGGTTTCGGCCTGCTCGGCACCCTGATCGGCCGGGAGGTCGCCCGCGGCGCCGCCACCGACCGCGACAACTGGCACCGCCCGGGCGGCTACCCGGCCGGCCCGGAACGCCTGGACCGGCTGTACGGCACCATGCCCGCCGCCTCGCTGCGCCCCTCCGCCGACCCGGCCACCCTCCCGGTCCGGGCCACCCCGGAGATCACCACCCCGGACGGTTCCGGCACACTGACGGGATGGACATCCTCATCCGCCAGGCCCTTCCGGAGGACCTCGACGACGCCGGCCGCATCACCGTCGAGGCCTTCGTCGGCGACGGCCACACCTCGCCCGAGAGCAGCTACGTCGAGCTCCTGCGCGACGCCGCCCGCCGGGCCCGGGAGGCCGAACTCCTGGTCGCGGTCGACCAGGCCGAAGGACGGGTCCTCGGCTGCGTGACCTACGCCGTCGGCGGCACCGAGTGGGCCGACATCGCCGGCCCGCGCGAGGGCGAGATCCGGATGCTCGCCACCGCCGCGGCCGCCCGCGGCCGGGGCGTCGGCGAGGCCCTGGTCCGCGCCACCATCGCCCGCAGCCGCGAACTCGCCCTGGACGGGATGGCGTTCTCCACCCGCCCGCAGATGACCGCCGCCCACCGCGTCTACGAGCGGACCGGCTTCCGCCGCACCCCCGAGCGCGACTGGTCCCCGTACCCGGGCATGGACCTGATGGTCTACAGCCTGGCGTTCTGAGCCCGGCCGGGGCGTCGTCGGCCCTCCTCCTCCCCGGTGACCGACAGACGATCAACGGACGTCTTTTGATATAAACCACAGATCACGTCTGATGCCACGTCGCGGCAGCCGACCGATCCCGGGGGGACGCACCACATGGACGACGGGCCCGGCCTCGGCACGCCCGCGAGCGGCCCCACGCTCCAGGACATGCGCACGTCCCGGGGCATCGAGCCCCCGGCCACCAGCCGCTACGCGATCCCCGCACCGGCGCCCCGGCCGCGCGGGCCGCTGCCGCCCTCCGTCCGCTTCCCGGCGGTCGACGGGCTGCGCGGCCTCGCCATCGCCTCCGTCCTGCTCTACCACACCAACTGGTTCCAGAACGGCCTGTTCGGAGTGGACGTCTTCTTCGTCCTCTCCGGCTTCCTGGTGACCCTGGTGCTGATCCGCGAACTGGACCGCACCGACGGCATCCGGCTCGGCGTCTTCTACCGCCGCCGGGCCAAGCGGCTGCTGCCCGGACTGCTCGCCACCGTCCTCCTCGTCGTCGCGCTGTCCGCACTGGTCAGCCCGCTACGGGACGTCAGGGACCTCCGCCCGCAGGCGCTCGCCGCGCTCGGCCAGGTCGCCAACTGGGCCCAGCTGGCCCGCGGCGACGCCTACTGGCAGCACTTCGCCTCCATCGACCCGCTCGCGGCCATGTGGTCGCTCAGCATCACCGAGCAGTTCTACGCGCTCTGGCCGCTGCTGCTGCTCGCGGTCTTCGGCCTCTGCCGCCGCTCGCTGCGCGCGACCGGCGTCGTCACCGCCGGGCTGTTCGTCGTCGCCGCGCTCGTCGCCCCGCTGATGTGGAACGGCGACAACAGCGACCGCCTCTACCTCGGCACCGAGACCCGCGCGGTCGGCTTCGCGGCCGGCGCCACCGCCGCCTTCGCCGTCCACCTGCGGCTGCGCCGCCAGGTCCGCGCGGCGGCCCCCGACCGCGACGGCGCCACCCGCTCCCGGCGGCGCCTGCTCGACCGCTCCGGAGCGGCCGGCACCCTGGCGCCCGCCCTGCTCGGGACCGCGGCCCTCGGCGGCCTGGTCTGGGCCAGCCTGTCCGTCAGCGGCTACCACGAGCCGCTGCTCTACCAGGGCGGGCTGGCCGCGGTCGCGGCGCTGGCCGCCGTCCTGGCCGCCTCGCTCTGCCACGACCGGGGCCCGCTGGTCCGGCTGCTGTCACTGCCCCCGCTGCGGCTCACCGGCACCATCTCCTACAGCCTCTACCTGCTCCACCTGCCGGTGTACTGGCTGCTCCAGCACTACGTCGACGACATCTCGCCACAACTGCTGCTCGCCATCGGCGCACCGCTCTCCTGGGTGCTGGCCTGGCTGATGCACACCGGCACCGAGAAGCTGCGGGTGCTGCGCTGGCGGGCCTTCCCGGCCGTCCCGCTGCTGGCCGTCGCCACGGCGGTGGCCACCACCGGCGCCTGGTACCTGCCCGCCTGGGTCCAGTACGACATGCGGTCCGGGCCGAGCGGCAAGCCCGCGGTCCTCGTCCTCGGCGACTCCTTCGCCCAGGACCTCGCCACCGGCCTCTACCGGCACGGCGACCGCTACCGGGTGGTCGACGGCGGGATCAGCGGCTGCGGCGTGTTCGACCCGGACAAGGTGCGCACCACCTCCGGCGAGGAGTTCGACACCAGCCGGGAGTGCCGCGACCGGGCCGCCGCGTGGGACCGGCAGCTCACCGGCGCCGCCCCGCAGGCCGTCGTGATCCACCTCGGCTGGGACGCCGCCGAGCAGTACCTCGACGGCAGCTGGCTCAGTCCCTGCGAGGAGGACTACCGGAGCCGCTACACCACCCAGCTCAGCCAGGCCGTGGACCAGGTCCGTCGCCGGGCGCCCGGCGCCCGGGTGCTGCTGATGAACGAACGGGTCGAGAACGGCGCCATCGACAAGGGCTGGGGCACCTGTTACGACCAGCAGGTCGCCGCCTACGTGAAGGCCACCGCCGGCGCCGTCCGGCTGGTCGACCTCAACACCTTCTTCTGCCCGTACGAGACCTGCGCGTGGAAGGACCGCGACGGCCACTGGGTCACCCCCGCCAACGACGGGGTGCACCTCACTCCGGCCGGCATGCGGTTCGTGACGCCGTGGCTGGAGCAGCAGATCGCGGACGGACTGACCGGGCCGCCGTCGGGGCCGCCCACGGCCGCCCCGGCGCCGACCTCGACACCGACGCCCGCACCCACGCCGACTCCGACTCCGACTCCGACTCCGACAACTGCGACGCCGGCCACCACCAAGCCCACGGGCCTGCCGAGTTCGGCCAAGCCCGGCCGGACCGCGCCCTGACCGGGGCCTAGGACGGCGGCAGTTCGTAGGTCTGCGCGAAGCAGTCGCGGATCGCCTGCTCGGAGGCCGGGCGCCCGGCGTAGTCCATCCGCGGGGTGTCCTGGTTGGTCGGCAGGTTCGGGTCGATGCCGAAGTACAGCGACCAGAAGTACAGCCCGCGCAGCTTGCGCTCCTGCGCCACCTGGCAGACCGCGGTGAACCAGGTCGCCTGGACGGTCTCGTTCAGCTCGGTCTTCTTGTAGTACTCGCCGGGCGTCTTGTAGGCGCCCTTCTGCGCCGGGATGCCCACCTCGGTGAGCTTGGTGGTCGGCTGCGGACCGCTGCCGCGCTTGTCGAGCCAGGCGTTCCAGCTGGCCTTCAGGTCGGCGACCGGGGCGTCGTCACCGGCCGACTTGGCCGGCGGGTAGGCGTCCACGCCCGTGCCGTCCGCCGGTACCGCTATCGGGCCCTTGGACCAGTTGTCGAAGTTCGCGTCGTACACCAGCTCGCCGTGGAAGGTCTTCCGCGCCTGGTCGATGAGACCGGGCCACCGCGGGTCGCCCTCCAGCGAGTTGAACTCGGTGCCGATGGTGACCTCGGCCGCGGAGTGTTCCTGGGCGGTCTTCAGGTAGGGCGTCAGGAAGGCGGCGTAGCTGGCGAACCAGGCGTCCCGGTCGGTCGGTGCGATGTTGCCGCGCCACTTGAGGGTGTTGAGGTAGTCGAAGACGTCCTCGTCCATGATCGGACGGATGGTGGTGCGCAGGCCCGCCCGGTGGGCGGCGTCCAGCAGCAGGGCCAGCCGCTCCGGGGTGGGGGTGGTCGGCCGGGCGGCGACGGCGTTCGACCTGGTGCCCGTCGTGTAGTACGGGAAGGTCACCGACAGGGAGTTGGCGTTCAGCCCGACGACGTACTTGACGATGCGGTCGACCTTGCCCTGGACGAAGTTGTCCGGGTCCGCCGGATCGTCCAGCCAGTACACCTGCACGCCCCACTCGGGGCTGCCCTTGGCCCACGGGCGGGCCACCCTGGGGCCGGTGTCCTCGGCCGGCGGCGCGTCCTTGCCGAAGCCCCAGACCCGTCCCTGCTCGGTCGCGGAGCCGGCCCAGTGCACGGCGGTCGGGCGCTGGTGGACGAACTTGAGCGGGTGGTCCCCCCAGACCACCGGGACGGCGACGGTGACGGCGACCACCACGGTCGGCAGGATGAAGATGGCGGGGCGCTTCACAGCGGTGACCTCCGATCAGGCCGGCTTGGCGATGACGACGAACTTGTTCTCCTCGCCCTTGAGGAACTTGACCAGCCCGCGCAGGCCGCCCCAGCCCTCCAGGAAGGAGAACAGCGGGATGGCCGCCACCACGACGATCGGCTCCCACCACTTGCGCCGGTGGTTCGCCGAGGCGACGACGTTCAGGCGCAGGCCCTCCCAGTACGTCCAGATGACGTAGGCGAAGTTGATCGACCAGACCAGCACCACGGACTGGGTGACCGGGGAGGTGTTCCAGGTGCCGGTGAACCAGGCGACCAGCAGCACCAGGCCGACGTGCTGGAGCGGACCGAGCACCCAGCTGACCATGCCCATCCCGATGAACAGCCGGTACCGCAGCGGGATCGTCCTGTTGAAGCAGAGCGCGACCAGACCCCAGGCCCAGCGCTCGCGCTGCTTGAGGAAGTCCTTGACCCCGGCCGGCGAGGCTCCGTAGCAGCGCCCGTTGAACCAGTCGCTGCGGCCCGGGTAGCGCTGGCAGAAGTTCAGCGCCATCTGGGCGTCCTCGACGATGGTCTTCGGGCCGAAGTCCCAGCCGATGGTGGCCTCCACCGAGGAGCGCATCAGGAGCAGTTCGCCGTGCACGCCGGCGATCGGGGTGCCGGTGCCGGTCATCGCGCGGAAGCGGGCGATGTCGTCGGCCGGGCGGATCGCGTCGGCGAGCCAGGTGAAGGTGGAGACGGCGTTCTCCCGCGGGTACGTCAGGATGCCCTGCGCCATGTGCTTGGCGTCGTCCCCGGCCCGGCGCTGCCGGTTGACGAACTGCGCGACGGCGGCGGCGGTGTCCGGGCCGACGCCGGTGTCGTCGTCCATGTGCAGCACCCAGACGTCGTCCTCGGCCTCGCCCTCCTCGATCCGCAGCTCGTGCGAGTAGTGGTTGGCGCGGGCCTTGAACTTGGTGCCGTTGGCCGTCTCGTAGGCCTTCGGCACGGTCACCACCCGGATCAGCGGGTTGCGGGCGGCCAGACCGTCGATCTTCTCGGCGGCCGCGCAGCCCTCCTCGGTGAGGACGTCCACCCGCATCCACGGGAAGTAGGCCGGCAGGTGCTCGACGTACGAGAGCACCGAGCGCTCCAGCGCCGGATAGGTGTCGTGGCGGCCGATGGTCGGCACCAGCACGATCAGGAAGTCGTCCTCGACCGGCACGGCCGGCGTCATCCGGCTCACCTGGCGCAGCCGGCGGCGGACCATCAGCACGCCCTGGAAGCCGATCAGGACGCCGAACACCGGCATCCCCCACAGGATGGTGATCGTCCAGCCGAGCGGGGTGGGGTTGGGCACGTAGGCCCAGACCGAGAAGGCGAAGATGACCGTGAAGGAGAAGTAGAACGGGAGGACCCGGGGCTTCCACGACATCTGTCGCTCGGCGAGCCGGGCGGCCTCGCGGGACGTGGTGAGCACCGTCCGTGCGGGGGATGTCGATGGCATGGCGAAAGTCGCTCCTCGTCTGGTGTCGGGCCGATCCCGTGCGGGAGCCGGGTCGTTCGTGAGCGGTCCGGGGCTGCGGAGGTTCAGGCCTGGGGCGGGCGGTCCGTCGGCGGGCGGTCCGTCGGCGGGCGGTCGACCGGGGACACGACCGGGCCGGGGGCGACCGGACCGGGCGTCACCGGCGGCGCGGCGGGCCACGGCTGCTGGGCGAGCGTCGACGGGTGCGGGGCCGGCTGGGCGGGCTGCTGCGCGTACGGCACCGGCTGTGACGGCTGCGAAGGCTGGGTCGGCTGGGCCGGCGCCGACTGCGGCCAGGCAGCGGGCTGCGACTGCGGCTGCGAGGCCGGGGGCTGCTGCGGCCACGCGGGCTGCGGCTGCTGTTGGAAGGGCGGCTGCGGTGGCCAGGCTGCCTGCGGCTGCGGCTGCGGTGGCCAGGCGGGCTGGTGTTGGAACGGCGGCTGCTGGTACGGCTGCGGGCCCGGGGCCGGCTCGGCCGGGATCGTCTGCAGCAGTGACCAGTGCACCTGGCCGCCCGACGCCGCGGCGGCCTCCGGCGCCCGCTGCTCCCGCCACTTCAGCCGGGCCAGCAGCAGGATCAGCGCCGCGGTGACGGCCACGCCGAGCGCGAAGGTCGCGAGCTTGAGCCCGCCCTCGGTGGTGCTGGTGAACCACTCCCGCTGCGGCTTGTCCAGGAGCGCGCCGGTCAGGCTGCGCACCCGGTTGTACCCCTCGACCAGAGCGACGCCGGCCGCCACCCCGAGCGCCCAGCTGCGCCCGCGCAGCAGCAGGATTCCCGAAAGCAGGTAGATCAGGCCGTAGTTGAGGCTGCCGGTCTCGGCGTCCACCGAGGTGCCGCCGTAGTAGAAGATGCCTTTGACGTAGGTCGCGAACCCGACCTGGCCGAAGCAGTTGTACGCCGCCCAAGCCAGCAGCACCACGCCCCAGCCGACGGCGATGCCGCCGGCCGCGCGCATCGCACGCGCCTGTCCCATCCCGCACCCCCGCCCCGCCGGGCCCGTCCCGGCGTCAGCCCCTCGGCTTCGCCGCCACAGGATGCCACACGGCACAACGGACACGGTATTCCGGCCGTTCAACGGAATTCGGTGGTGTAGCGCACCTCACGGCGACCGGCTCGGCGGACGCGCGGGGGCGGCTCGACGACCCTGCGGACCGACTCAACGAACGTGCAGGCCGCCCCAGTCGACGTTCGCGCCGAACGGCCCGGCGCCGCCGGTGAGCGCCAGCGGGCTGTGGTAGGTGGCGTTGACGTCCGCGCTGGCGTTGCGCGGCTGGTCCGGCGTCAGGTTGTCCGAGGTGAGCGACTGCCCCCAGACCGTCCAGATCGTCCAGGGCGTGCGCCGCAGCGTGTCCGGCTGGCGGGAGTTGACCGGGACGGCGAAGGACTCGGCCAGGATCCGCGGCTTGCCGTAGCCGGCGAGCCCGTCGTAGTACCGCTTGGTCCACACCTCACCGGTGCCGATCGGGTGCGCGGGGCTGCCGCTGTAGTCGTCCACCCCGACCACGTCGACGTACTGCGAGCCCGGGTAGTAGTCCCACGGGTCCGCGCCGGGGGCTCCGTCCCAGGACACCGGCGTCCAGACGAACAGCAGGTTGTGCAGGCCCCTGGTCTCCACCAGGTAGCGGTAGGTGATCCGCCACAGCGCCTGGTAGTCGGCCGGCTTCTGGCCCGACCACCAGAACCTGCGGGAGCAGTCCTGCACGTTCATCTCGTGGTACGGGCGCAGCAGCACCGGCACGTCGTGGGCGGCCAGGTACTCCAGGTGGTCGGCCAGGTAGGACAGGTCGGTCATCAGCGCGCGGTACTCGGGGGTGTCGTGCGCGCTGTCGACGACCCGGCCGAACCAGCCCTTGTCCTTGGCGGCCGGAGAGTTCGAACAGAGCACCTGCTCGAAGGACTTGACGTCCGAACCCGGGTAGGGCTGGTGGAAGGACATGCCGACGATCCCGGCCGGCCCCCCGCCGTTGTCGGGCAGTTCGGTGGTGGTGCCGTCGCAGTTGTGCTGGACGCCGGCCGTGCCGTAGCTGCCGTCGTCGGCGCGCGGGTGACCGGACCAGACGGCGGAGAGCAGGTCGACGGCGTCGTCGGTGTACTGCCAGCCGGCCCGGCAGGTGGGCCACCGGCCGGCCGAGTAGGAGCGCGGGTCGCCGACGCCCCAGCCGGTCTGGCCGTAGCCGGGGCCGAGGTCGGTCTCGACGAAGCCGGGCAGCTTGCCGGTGAGGTCGGCGGCCTTCTTGTAGTAGTAGCCGACCTGCTTGGTGCCGCGGTAGTCGCCGTACTCGGGGTTGTTGCGCTCGTTGTGCGCCTCGACGTGCTGGCCGATGACCGTCCCGCCGCTCTGCCCGGTGCGGGCCCGGCCCTCCAGGTCGGCGAGCAGCTGCTGGACGGCCCGGGCGTTCGGCGAGGCCTGCGGATCCCGGGCGAGCAGGTCCCGGCCGACCTCCGGCGGCAGGGTGCGGCCGGGGAGGCCTACCGTCACCGGGACGCGGACGGGCCGTTCGCCGTCGGCCCGGCCGTCACGCTGCAACAGCGCCACGGCGCCCGCGGCGACCACGACCCCGGCCGCGGCCAGGACGGCGGGCTTGCCGCGCAGGGCTCTGGGCAGGGCCACGGACCGCTCCTCCGGTTGCTCGCCGGCACCGGCCCAGGCGGACACAACCGGAACACTCGTGCGAATGACTGCCCCGAGAGCCTGCCACACTCCCCCGGCACCGGCGAGCGAACCCGCCGGGCCGGGGGGTCACGGCGGATCAGCCGGCCGCGGCGGCCCCCGGCGCACCCGGCGCACCCGGCGCGGCCGCGGACGCGGCCTTGGCGCGCTGGAGCAGCTGGCCCTTCACGTGCTCGCCGAAGCCGGCGGCCGCCGCGGTGGCGGCGGCGTCGGCGGTGTCGCCGCCCTTCGCCGAGCCCTCGACCGTGAAGTAGGCGTACCGGCCCAGGGTGTTGTGCGTGTTGGTGCAGCCCGGAGTGGCGCAGAAGGCCGGCGCGCCCGGCGCGACGGCGCCCTTGAGGTGGCCGGTGTAGCTCTTCATCGAGGTCTCGGCCTGGATCTTGTGGTCGAAGACCGCGACGCCGACGGTCACCGCGCTGTCGCCGGAGACGTAGGTCGCCCGGAGCACCTTCTGGCAGCCCTGGTCACCGAGGACCTTGCCGAGCCCGCCGGTCGTCGAGTTCCCGTCCCAGCAGGGCGAGTCCAGCGAGACGAAGGTCCGGTTCCAGGTGGCGCCGTTGACCGTCACCTGGAGCGCGGAGAACAGTGCCCCCGCGTCCTGCGGCGCCGGGTCGGTGGCGGCCTCCCAGATCGGCCTCGACGGGTCGTCCGGCGCGCCGCCCGGGGTGCCGGACGGGTTCCCGCCCGGGGTCGCGGCGGCACTCGGCGCGGCACCCGATGCGGCGGAGGACGGCCGGTTGGAGGCGGAGGCGATCGGCCCGGCGACCGGCTTGTCGCCGCCGCCCTTCGTCAGCAGCACCGCCCCGCCCGCGATCAGGCCGCCGACCAGGACGACCGCGACCGCCACGCCGAGGGCCCGCAGCCGGCGGCGGCGCTTGCCGTCCGCCGCGTTGCGGTCGGCCAGCGCCTCCCAGTTCGGCTCGGCGCGCTGCGGCGCCTGGGGCTGCGGGTACGACTGCGGATGCGGCTGGGGGTGTGCCTGGTGATGCGCCTGGGGGTTCGGCTGGGGGTGCGCCTGGGGGTTCGGCTGCCACTGCGGCGGCAGCTGCTGCCCTGGCGGTCCCGGCTGCGGCAGCGGAGGCTGCCCCGGCGGACCGGGCTGCGCCACCGGCTGCGCGGGCGGCACCGGAGGCCCGTACGAGGCCGGCGGCGGCCCGAAGCCCCCGCTCGGCGGCAACACCGGACCGGGCACCACCGGCGGCTGCTGACCGTGCGCGTCCCCCGGCCCGGGGGGAGGCGTTCCCTGCGGACCCTGCCCGGGTGCGCCAGTTCCGTCGCTCACGCGCCCCCTCGCTTCGCTCGATGATCGCTTCGCGAAACGCGCCCCTCGGCGCTTCGCTCGCTCATGCGCCCAGATCGTAGGGCATGCCCGCGGCGACCGGTCCGCCCGGTGACCGTTCCGTATCGAAACCAGGACGCCGGGGCCCGGAATCACGGCGCCGGGAGCCCGGAATCAGGGCGCCGGGAGCCCGGATCCGAGGCGCCCCAAGGCCACGACCCGCCCCCTCCCGGCACCCCCGGTCATCGCTCCGACACACCGCGCCGTACTACATGTGGGGTCGCATCAGAGAGACACCACTAGATGTATGCTCAATCCTGCTGTCGATGCAGGGGAACCCGGTGCGAATCCGGGACTGCCCCGCAGCGGTGAGCGGGCGGCTCCAGTAGCCGCCCCGCGAGTCCGAGTACCTGCCGACGGTGTGCGCACGGGCCCTCCCGCAGAGGCCGCGCCAGCACGAGAACTACCTTCCGGGCCTCGCGGGCGGGCCGGGGACGCCACCGTCGCGCGACGCTTCCTGCGTACGTGCCGTGCTCCCCTGCCCCGAACGGCCCGGTACCCCCCGATCACCGCCGCCGATCGCCGCCAGGAGAGAGCGCCTTGACCACCGCTGCCTCAGCCACCCTGCCCGCCCAGGGCACCGGCCCCGCCCCCACCGACCCGACGGTCTCCGACCCCGGCGGCGCGCTCCTTCGGCTGCTCACCGACCGCAGCGTCGATCTCCCCCAGGTGGACCCCGGCCATGTCGCCGCCGCCGCGCTGCGCGGCCGCCACGCCGGCTCGGACTTCGCCGAGCTGCGCGGGCTGGCCGTGGACGCCGCCGCGTCGATGATCGCCGAGGACCCCCAGTACTCGAAGCTGGCCGCCCGGCTGCTCGCCCTGGAGATCGTCGACGAGGCGAACAGCCAGGGCTCGCGCTCCTTCGCCGCCTCGATCGCCGTCGGCCACGCCGAGGGCCTGATCGGCGACACCACCGCCGCCTTCGTCACCAAGCACGCCGCCGCCCTGGACGCGCTGATCGACGCGCACGGCGACGACCGCTTCGAGTACTTCGGCCTGCGCACCGTGCAGTCCCGCTACCTGCTGCGCCACCCGATCACCCGCAAGGTCATCGAGACCCCGCAGCACTTCCTGCTCCGCGTCGCCTGCGGCCTGGCGGTCGGCGACAGCGAGCAGTCGGTGCGGGAGGTCGCCGAGCTGTACGGCCTGATGAGCCGGCTGGAGTACCTGACCTCCTCGCCGACCCTGTTCAACTCCGGCACCCGGCACCCGCAGATGTCAAGCTGCTACCTGCTCGACTCCCCGCTGGACAACCTGGACTCGATCTACAACCGCTACGCGCAGATCGCCCGGCTGTCCAAGCACGCCGGCGGCATCGGCCTGTCCTACTCGCGCATCCGCTCGCGCGGCAGCCTGATCCGCGGCACCAACGGCAAGTCCAACGGCATCGTCCCGTTCCTGCGCACCCTCGACTCCTCGGTCGCCGCCGTCAACCAGGGCGGCCGCCGCAAGGGCGCGGCCTGCGTCTACCTGGAGACCTGGCACGCCGACATCGAGGAGTTCCTGGAGCTCCGCGACAACACCGGCGAGGAGGCGCGGCGCACCCACAACCTCAACCTGGCGCACTGGATCCCGGACGAGTTCATGCGCCGGGTCAACGCCAACGAGGACTGGTCGCTGTTCTCCCCCGCCGACGTGCCCGAGCTCGTCGACCTGTGGGGCTCCGACTTCGACGAGGCCTACCGCAAGGCCGAGCTGGCCGGCAAGGCCGTGCGCACCATCCCCGCGCAGACCCTGTACGCCCGGATGATGCGCACCCTGGCGCAGACCGGCAACGGCTGGATGACCTTCAAGGACGCCTCCAACCGCGCCGCCAACCAGACCGCGCTGCCCGGCCGCACGGTGCACTCCTCGAACCTGTGCACCGAGATCCTGGAGGTCACGGACGACTCCGAGACCGCCGTCTGCAACCTCGGCTCGGTCAACCTCGGCGCCCACGTCGCCCCGGGGGCCTCCGTCGACGACCTGCTCGGCGCCATGGACTGGGAGCGCCTCGACGCCACCGTCCGCACCGCCGTGACGTTCCTCGACCGCGTGGTGGACATCAACTTCTACCCGACCACCGAGGCCGGCACCTCCAACTCCCGCTGGCGCCCGGTCGGCCTCGGCGTGATGGGCCTCCAGGACGTCTTCTTCAAGCTGCGGATCGACTTCGACTCCGCCGAGGCCGCGCGACTGTCCACCCTCATCGCCGAGCGCATCATGCTCACCGCGTACGAGCGCTCCGCCGACCTGGCCGAGCAGCTGGGCCGCCACGAGGCCTACGGCGAGACCCGCGCCGCCCGCGGCGAGCTGCACATCGACCACTTCCCGACGGCCGCCCCGCAGTGGGCCGACCGCTGGACCGCGCTGCGCGCCCGCATCGCCGAGACCGGCCTGCGCAACTCGCTGCTGCTGGCCATCGCGCCGACCGCGACCATCGCGTCCATCGCCGGCGTCTACGAGTGCATCGAGCCGCAGGTCTCCAACCTGTTCAAGCGCGAGACGCTGTCCGGCGAGTTCCTCCAGGTCAACCCGTACCTGGTGCGCGAGCTCAAGGAGCTCGGCGTCTGGGACCAGCAGACCCGCGACGCCCTGCGCGAGGCCAACGGCTCCGTCCAGGAGCTGGGCTGGCTGCCCGCCGAGGTCCGCTCGCTCTACCGCACCGCCTGGGAGCTGCCCCAGCGCGCGCTGATCGACCTGGCCGCGGCCCGCATGCCGTACCTCGACCAGAGCCAGTCGCTGAACCTGTTCATGGCGGCGCCGACCATCGGCAAGCTCAGCTCGATGTACGCCTACGCGTGGAAGGTCGGTCTCAAGACCACCTACTACCTGCGCTCGCGCCCGGCGACCCGGATCGCCCAGGCCGCCTCCGGTACCGCCCGCGCCGCCGCGCCCGCGTCCTCGTCCGCGCCCGTGCCCGTGAACACCCCGACCCTCACCCCGGAGGAGGAGGCCGCGCTGGCCTGCTCCCTGGAGAACCCCGAGTCCTGCGAGGCCTGCCAGTGAGCACCCCCGACCGCGAGAAGATGCTGCTCGACCCCGGCTTCGAGCTGACCCTGCGCCCGATGCGCTACCCGTCGTTCTACGACCGGTACCGGGACGCGATCAAGAACACCTGGACCGTCGAGGAGGTGGACCTGCACTCCGACGTCGCCGACCTGGCCAAGCTCAGCGAGGGCGAGCGCCACCTCATCGGCCGCCTGGTCGCCTTCTTCGCCACCGGGGACTCGATCGTCTCCAACAACGTGGTGCTGAGCCTCTACAAGCACATCAACTCCCCGGAGGCGCGGCTGTACCTGTCGCGCCAGCTCTTCGAGGAGGCCGTGCACGTCCAGTTCTACCTGACGCTGCTCGACACCTACCTGCCCGACCCCGAGGACCGCGCGGCGGCCTTCGACGCGGTGGAGAACATCCCCTCCATCCGCCAGAAGGCGCAGTTCTGCTTCAAGTACATGAACGCCGTCGACCACATCGACTCGCTCCAGACCAAGGAGGACCGCCGCGCGTTCCTCCTGAACCTGATCTGCTTCGCGGCGTGCGTCGAGGGCCTGTTCTTCTACGGCGCGTTCGCGTACGTGTACTGGTTCCGCTCGCGTGGCCTGCTGCACGGTCTGGCCACCGGCACCAACTGGGTGTTCCGCGACGAGTCCATGCACATGGACTTCGCGATGTCGGTCGTGGACACGGTCCGCGAGGAGGAGCCCGACCTCTTCGACGACGAGATGGCCAAGCAGGTCACGGAGATGCTGGAAGAGGCCGTCGAGGCCGAGCTCCAGTTCGCCCAGGACCTGTGCGGTGACGGCCTCGCCGGCATGAACACCGACTCCATGCGCCAGTACCTGGAGGCCGTGGCCGACCAGCGCCTCGCCCGCCTCGGCCTGCCGATCCGCTACGGGTCGACGAACCCGTTCGGGTTCATGGAGCTCCAGAACGTCCAGGAGCTGACCAACTTCTTCGAGCGCCGTGTGTCGGCGTACCAGGTCGCCGTCGAGGGCTCCGTCGCCTTCGACGACGACTTCTAAACCGCTCAGACACACCAGAGGTGCCCCGCCCGGCTCACCGCCGCGCGGGGCACCTCTGTCTGTACCGACCCGACCGCCCACCCCATCCCCCTGAACTCCCCCGCCCCCACCCGGCGTTCACACCGGGCGGGGGCGGTCGAACGACTTTCCCGTTCTGGAAAGATCAGGTTCTTGACCCTGCGCCCAGAGAGCCGGGAGCATCGGCCAAGACAGGAACCACCGGCGACTGGAGGCACCTGATGCTGCGTTGGCTGTCTGGGAATGGGTCCTGCAACGACGGATCGTGCCCCACGCTGTGGGGCACCGAGAACGGGGACTACGTGGTCCAGGGATACGCGATCACCGACCCTTACCGTCTGGGGGAGTTGAACCTGCCGGACGGCGAGTCGGCGGTCGTGATCCCCGCTGCGGTCCTGGAGGGGTACTTCCATGCTCAAGGGTGAAGACTTCGGCCGTCTCTTCAAGACGTTCGAGCGAACGGCCTTCCGGCTCGAAACTCTGGCCGTCTACGACGTGGACGACGAACGTGAAGAGTTCGCGGATTTCCTCGCCGGCAAGGGGCTGCCGCCTGGCCGCTTCGACAACCCCTGGGTCCGCTCCATGACGGATCTGGGCAAGCAGGTGGCCCGGGTGCACGTCCTCCACTCCCCCTTGTCGGACTACCTCCGCTACGAGCTGGCGTCGTACCCCGGCAACATCAAGGCCGGCGAGTCGATCGGCATCATCGACACGGCTCGCCAGAAGGTGGCCGGGCTACCGGACCACGACTTCTGGCTGTTCGATGACGCCCAGGTCTACCGGATGCACTACACGGATGCAGGGCAGTTCCTCGGAGCCGAACTCCTGCCCGACGACTACCTGAGCGAGTACCAGCAGTACCGGGAGATCGCTCTGACGAACGCCGTGCCTTTCGGGGAGTACTCGGCGGCTTGAGCGGAGAACAGCACAAGGACTTGGGCAAAGCCCTGCGGGCGCTACGGATCGCCTCGGACAAGACAGCCGAGACCGTCGCCCGCAGGGCTTCCATGTCTCCAGCCAAGCTTTCGAAGATCGAAAACGGCAAGACCCTACCGAGCGTGCAGGACGTGGACCTCATCCTGACCGCGCTCGGCATATCAGGCGAAGCCAAAGCAGAGTTCCTGGAGGCAGCCCGCGGCGCGGCGACCGAAGAGGTCGCCTGGCGGGAACTCCGCCGAATGGGCCACTGGAAGCACCAGCACGCCATCAAAGCCATCGAAGCCCGAACAGGCCTTCTCCGACTCTTCCAGGGACAGCTGATTCCTGGACTGCTCCAGAGCGCCGAATATGTCTCGGCCGTCTTCGCCTTGCACCCAGAGCTGCCAGAAGAGGCGAAGACGAAAACGATCGCAGCTCGACTGGAGCGCCAGGCCGTACTGTACGACCGCCAGCGGCAGTTCCACTTCCTCATCTGTGAACATGTACTACGCTGGCGGATCTGTCCTCCTGCCGTCATGGCTACACAGCTCGATCGCCTGGTGTCACTGTCCCGCCTTCCCAACGTGACCATCGGGTCTATTCCCCTCGCCAGACGAATGCCGGACTTCCCAATGACATGCTTCAGCATGTATGACGATCGCCTGGTCATCGTGGAGACGTTCCATTCAGAGATCACCACTCACGATCCACGAGATGTCGGCGTCTATCTGTCAAAATTCTCCGAATTCGATGCCGTAGCACTACACGGAGACGACATGCGCGCATTGGTCGAAGGGATCCGAGACGAATTCCTTCGAGAATAAGAATCCAAAGGAATCCTCAGTGGAAAACAGGTCGGATTCAGCACGGCTCGCGGGTCCAGAGTGGCAGGACGCCAGAATCCTCCGCTGAAACGGCGCGGACAAGAAGCAGGTTGAGCTGGCGAGCCTTGAGCGGACCTCGACGGAACCCCGCCACTTCCTGCCGACCATGATCACCGGACTGCTCTCGACGCCGGCGTACGTCAACGCCAGTCTGACCCAGATCCCCGGCGATTTGTTCAACAGGCCCCACGACGTCCAGGAGTACCTGGACACGTTCCGAACCTTCGAGAATTACGCGCTCTGGGGCGAGGACGCTCGGGCCGCGTTGCACGAGTGGACTTCCCGCCATCGGGAGACATCACAGGATCTCTGCCGATAACCAACCAGCGAACCTTCGCGGCGCAGGAAGTCGACCGGTCCGACTTCCTGCGCCCACGTTCGGCGGGATTCGGTGGGCCACCTGAGCCCTACGATCCCTCCCGTTCGACCCGGGCGGAAAATGGAATGCGCGCACTGCCCAAACGGGCCTGAGGTGAGTTCTTTCGGGAACGGGAAAGCGCACAGAAACAACCCCAACGCCCCGGTAATTTGGTGACTCGCCGAAATGATTCGAGAGCCACAGGAGCGCTCCATGCCCACTGACGGTTTCGCACAGCCGACCGGCACCACACGCCGCCGTACGCACGCGGAACTCATGGAGCGGATCGACAACAATCCGGTCCGGAAGGACCTGACGACCGGGTGTCTGGTCGAAATCGTGGGCGCCCAGGACGGCCGGGCGCTGGTCCGGCCGCTGTTCGAGCCGGACGCCAAGTCGCGCCAGGTGCCGGCCGACCAGCTCACCACCCGCATCAGCCTGTGGGGCTGAACTCCCCCTCATTCTCCCGCCCAAGTCCTGGGCGGGGCGGGGCCGTTCCGTGCCGCCCCGAAGCGATACCGAAAGGTGCAGGCGATGACTGAGCGCAACCTGTACGGACTCGACCTCTCCCAGGTCGAGTTCAACCGTGCGTGCGGCGGCAACCAGGGCGGGGGCGACGACGGCGAGTCGTGCGTGACCCTCGGCCTGGTCGAGCACGGCGTCTTCGCCCTCGGCGACAGCAAGCGTCCCGACCGCGAACCGTTGCTGTTCACCGCCGAGGAGTTGACCGAGGCCGGAATCGACCCGGCGCGGTTCGGCCTGTCCGTCTGAAGTCCCCTGACAGCCCCGGCCGCCCGCAGTCCCGTGCGGGCGGCCGGGGCTTCAACGTCTCCGAGGAGAAGCACAGTTGCACTTCCACGGCTACGAGTGGACCGGTGACGGCCGGCTGTTGGCGAAGGAGCCGGAGCGTCGCCCGATCGAGGCCGCACGGTTCGGCCTCTCGGAATTCCCGCCGATGATGACCGGCTGGTGGCTACTGCGCCCGGCCGCCCAGGTGCGGGGCACCTGGGAGACGGCGGCAGGCGCAGCCAACTGGCTTGCGGAACGGTACGAGGAACACACTCCTGGCGGCGACCCCCAACTTCCCTTGGAGGCACGGCGACTCCGCGCGGTTGAGCAGTTGGAGGGCGCCTCGGACGTCGTCTGGTCCCGCTGGGTGTCCGACAGCCGCTGGTCGGGCCACTACGTGGTCGTGTGCCCCAACCGGATCTGGCCGGACATCCCGTGCCCGATCCGACCCGCTGCCCGGCCGTCAGCCTGATGTGCGATCGCCGGCCAGGCCAGTCACCCGACGTCCAGGTCCTTGATGACCGCCTCAGCGGTGCGGCACTCCGCACAGATCGGCATGCTCCTTGGCCCTTCTCGCTGTCTCAGGCCCAGGTGGAGCCACAAGAGGCGCAGCCCCAACGGCCTTCCATCGTCTGGTACATGGCGCCCGACCCGCACACGACGAAGGAGCGGCTGCCAACCGGTCGCGTGTGGGCGTCGAGCTGCTGGTCGTGGCGCTCCTCGACTCTAACCAGGCCCTGGTGACGTCCGATCCCAGTTTGCATCGAAGCGGGCTTTCTCCGCCTCGATCAGTGGCCGGACCACCTCGTCAACGGATCGGTGAGAGATCTCGGCGAACTCGTGGAGCCAGTCGACGAGGTCGGCGGGTAGGTGGAGGGTGATGCGGCGTGTGGCGGGAAGTTCAGGCATTGGGCTCTCTTGTGAGGGCTGTGTAGGTTGCAGGGCCATAGCAACGCCTGGTCAACCTTTGCTGAGACGGACAAGCCGGTCAATCTTCGCCGGGACAGGACGCGCCGCTCAGGACTCTCGTGACGGCTCCGGTACCGGCCAGGCCTGCGGGGGAAGACACTGATGCCGGTCCCGCCTGCACGAGGCTTCCGGAGGCATGGTGAGCGCAGGGTCCCTGCACGGCCACCACGACGACCAGCAGCCGATCCCGCGGACCCAGGCCTCAACGTTCCTTCACCGTCTCGGGGCCCAGTGAGCGACCACATCGAGGATCCGGACGACCCGATCGCCCCGTCCCGGCCGCGACGCTGATGGTCCCCGCCCGGCGTTCGCACCGGGCGGGGACAGGGCGATCGACCGGTCACACCTCCGCGACCGCTTCCAGCGGGCTGAGGGCGGCGGCCCGGCGGGCGGGGACGGCGGCGGCGAGGACGCCGATCGTGAGGGACGCCAGGCAGACGAGCGCGAGCGTGCCCCAGGGCAGCACCAGCGCGTACTGCCTGACCGCGCCGCCCGCCAGCGCCCCGACCGCCCAGGCGCCGAACAGCCCGCCGGCCAGGCCGAGCAGGGTGCCGAACGCCGCGACCGTCACGGCCTCCAGGCGGATCATGCGACGGATGCCCGCACAATCCATGCCGATGGCGCGCAGGGCGCCGATCTCACGCGTCCGTTCGGTGACCGACATGGCCAGGGTGTTGACGATGCCGAGCGCGGCGATCACGACGCCGATGCCGAGCAGCCCGTACATCAGCGTCAGCAGGTCGCCCATCGTCCCCGCCGCCTCCCGCACCAACTCGGCCCGGTCCTGCACCTTCAGCAGCGGGTTGTTGCCGACGGCGGCCCGCAGCCCGTCCCCGGACAAGCCGTCGCCCCGGACCAGGATCCGCTGGAAGGAGCCGGGCTTGAAGCCGTTCTTCTGCACCTCGCCCCGGGCGCCGACCGCGTCGTGGGCGGTGGGGTTGTCCTGGTAGACACCCACCACGGTGTACTTGGTGAACTCCCCGCTCCGGCCCATCCGTGCGTTGACCTGGCCGCCCGTGCTCACCCCGGTCTCCCGGGCGACGCTGCTGGAGACGGCGATCCGGCCGGGCCCGAGGTCCTGCACGGAACCGCTCACGAAGTCGAGCTTCACGGCCTGTTCAACAGAGACGGGGTCGATGCCGGAGATCTCACGGACCTTGCCGCCGATGACCACCGTGGAGTCCGCGACCGCGCTCGCGCCGCGCACCCCCGCAAGACCGGCCACCCGCTGCACGGCCGCCGGGTCGATGCCGGTCGTGGTGTCGCCGGTGCTGATCACGTAGTCGGCGGCGAGGCCGTCCGCCGTCTGCCGGTCGAGGGCCTGTCCGGTGGAGCTGCCGATGGTGGCGAGCCCGCTGACCAGCGCCGTGCTGATCAGCAGCGTGGCGGCGGTCGCCGCCGTGCGCCGGGGGTCGCGCAGCGCGTTCTGCCGGGCCAGCAGGCCGACGACGCCGAACCGCCGGGTGAGGCGGCCCGTCAGCCGGATCACCGGGACGGCGAGCGTCGGTGCCAGCACGGTCAGGGCGACGACCAGGAGCCCGCAACCCGCCATCGCACTCCGCAGATTCGCCTCGGAGGCGTCCTTCGCCGCACCCGCGAGCGCGACCAGCCAGCCGACGCCGAGGACGAGCAGCCCCACCCCCACGATCGGACGCAGCCGCGAGCGCCCGCCCGGCTGCGCGGCCGCCGCCCGCAGCGCCTCGATCGGCGCGATCCGCGCCGCCCTGCGCGACGGCAGCCAGGCGGCCGACACCGTCACGCCGACCCCGACGAACAGGGCTGCCGCCACCGGCCGGGGCCCGATGACCAACGGCCCCTCCGGCAGCCGGCCGCCCTCGCCACTCAACAGCCCGGGCAGCACGGCCGCGATGCCGAGCCCGAGGACGAACCCCACCACCGACGCGACGACCCCGACCAGCACCGCCTCGGCCAGCAGCGAGCGCACCACCTGGCGCCGGGTCGCGCCGACCGCCCGTAGCAGGGCGATCTCCCGGGTGCGCCGGGCGACGAGCATGGTGAAGGTGTTGACCACGAGGAACGAGCCGATGAACAGCGACACCCCGGCGAAGACCATCGGCAGCTTCTGGTAGCCCCGGGTCAACGTGCCGACGTAGAGGGCTTGTTGGTTCGCCTGCGCCTGTCCGGTGGTGACTTCGGCCCGGCCGGGCGGCAGGACGGCGGCGATCCGCTCCGCCAGCTCGTACTGGCCGGCGCCCGGCCCGGCGGAGACCTCAAGGCTGGTGTAGTGCGCGGGAGTTGTGAACAGCCGCTGCGCGGTGGCCCGGTCGAACAGGGTGAGCGTACCGCCGGCCGTGACCCGGGTGTCCGTGGTGGTCACGATGCCGACCAGCCGCGCGGTGAGGGCCGGGCCGTCCGTGGCGAGCGTGACCGGGTCGCCCACCCGGTACCGGCCCGCCGCCGCGGTGCCCCGGTCGACGGCGATCTCGTCGGCACCGGCCGGGGCACGCCCCTCGACCACGGGGTAGCGGGCGTCCTCGCCGTCGCGCCCCGGGACGTAGACGTCCGCGAGGTTCGTCCCCCGCTTGACCCGCAGCGGCCTGCCGTCGGCCGCGTTCAACGTGGCGCTCCCGTCGACCGACGACCGTACCGCCGCGACGCCGGGCACGTCCGCGATCCGGCGCGCCAACTCGTCCGTCAACACGTTCGGCTGGTCGGGGGCGGCAGGGGACTCCTTCGCGGTGACGCTGACCGCGATGTCGGCGAAGGTGCGGGACGCGGCCGCCCGGTGGGCGGCGGCGGTCGAGTCCGCGAAGACGAGGGTGCCGGAGGCGAAGGCGACGCCGAGGCAGACCGCGAGGACGGTCATGAGCAGCCGGGCCTTGTGCGCCAGGACGTTGCGCAGGGCTGTGGTCAGCATGATCAGCTTTCGAGAGTCGGGGGGAGCGGGTCAGCCCGCGAAGGACTTCATGACGTCCAGCACCCGGTCCGGCGTCGGGTGCGCCATCTCGTCGACCAGCCGCCCGTCGGCCAGGAACACCACCCGGTCCGCGTACCCGGCGGCCACCGGGTCGTGGGTCACCATGACCACCGTCTGCCCCAGTTCCCTGACGGAGTCCCGCAGGAAGCCGAGCACCTCGGCCCCGGACTGCGAGTCGAGGTTGCCGGTCGGCTCGTCGCCGAACACGATCGAGGGCCGCGCGACCAGCGCCCGGGCGACCGCGACGCGCTGCTGCTGCCCGCCGGACAGCTCGGCCGGCCGGTGGTCGAGGCGCCGGGAGAGCCCGACCATCGACACCACGCGGTCCAGCCACTGCCGGTCCGGCGTCCGCCCGGCCAACGACAGCGGGAGCGTGATGTTCTCCAGCGCGGTCAGGGTGGGCAGCAGGTTGAACGCCTGGAAGATGAAGCCGACCCGGTCCCGCCGCAGCCGGGTGAGCTGCCGGTCGCCCAGGCTGCCCAGTTCCGTCGTGCCGATCCGCACCGACCCCGACGTGGGGGTGTCGAGCCCGGCCGCGCAGTGCATCAGGGTGGACTTGCCGCAGCCGGACGGGCCCATGATCGCGGTGAACTCGCCCTCCCGGAAGGCCACGCTGACCCGGTCCAGGGCGGTGACCCTGGTGTCACCGTGGCCGTAGGTCTTCGTCAGGTCGACGACGGCGGCCGCGACCCCGGGGGTCGCCTGCAGGGCAAGGGGGTTGGCGATCACGGGAGGGGCTCCTGTCCGAGGTGCGAGTCGGTGCACTTCGAAGGGTGTCCGGAGCACGTATCAGGCCCCTGCGCCGCCGTGTATCGACGACCGCTCCGCTCGGCAGCAGTCCGGTAGCAACCGAGGCGGTCAGCCCGGCAGCCGCAGAGTCGCCACCGCGCCGCCGTCCTCCGCGTTGTCGAGGCGCAGCTCCGCGCCGAGCAGCCGGGCCTGCCCCAACGCGATGGTCAGCCCCAGTCCGTGGCCCGTGCCGCGCTCGGCGGCGCCGGTGTGGAAGCGCCGCGGGCCGTGGCGCAGCAGGTCCGGCGGGAAGCCGGGGCCGTGGTCGCGCACGACGACCGTACGGTCCTGGACGGTGACCAGGACGGGGGCGGCCCCGTGCCGGTGCGCGTTGACGACGAGGTTGCCGACGATCCGCTCCAGCCGCCGCGGATCGGTCTCCACCGTCAGCTCCGCCGCCACGGCGATCTCGGCCTCGTACCCGGTGCGCAGCGCGGCCTCCCGGACGACGGCCGCGAGCGGCACCCGGGCCCGCGCCACCTCCTCCGCCCCGGCGTCCAGCCGCGAGATCTCCAGCAGGTCCTCGACCAGATCGCGCAGGTCCCGCACCCGCGCCCGGATCAGGTCCTCGGTCTCGCCCGCCGGCAGCAGGTCGACGGCGGCCAGCAGTCCGCCGACCGGCGTGCGCAGCTCGTGCGCCACGTCCGCGGTGAACTGCCGTTCGGAGCGCAGTCGTCGGCCGAGGCTGTCGGCCATCAGGTCCACCGTCGCCGCGATGTCGGCGACTTCGTCGCCGCCCTTGGTGGGCCCGGTCCGGGCGTCGAGGTCCCCGGCGGAGATCCGGCCGGCCGTCTCGGCGACCCGCCGCAGCCGGCGGGCGAGCAGCCCGGCCCCGTAGACCGCGGCCGGTGTGGCCGCGGCGAGCGCGACCAGCGAGGCCACCGCCATCGCCACGTCCAGCCGGGGCAGGTCGGAGAGCTGCGGTGCCAGGTTGACCCGGATGGCGAGGACGGGGCTGCCGGGCCCGCCGGTGCGCTGGGCGGCCCAGTAGCTCGGGCCCGAGTTCCCTTCGGCGTGCCCGTCGTAGGCCGTGTGCCGTTCGCCGTCGACCGGGTGGCGCAGGGCGGCGGGCAGGTCGACGGGGTCGAGTTCGGCGCCGTCCGCCAGCGATCCGGTGCGCCGGTAGACGTCCATGGCCGAGTAGACGGCGTTGAAGGCCTGCGCCTCGGCCCGGCTGCGGATGTCGTGCGCCGTCCACAGGTGCACCAGCACTCCGACCGCCGCCGCGACGAGGCAGGCGGTGGCGGCGGCCAGCGCGGCGATCTTCCAGCGCAGGGGGGCGCGGGCCGGCCGGGGAATCGTGTGCACCGCTCTCAGCGCCTGAGCTTGTAGCCGAAGCCGCGGACCGTCTCGATCCGCTCCCGGCCGAGCTTGCGGCGCAGCCGCTGCACGCACAGGTCCACGACCCGGCTGTCGCCGTCCCAGCCGTACTCCCAGACGTTGCGCAGCAGGGTGTGCCGCTCCAGCACGACGCCGGGGTGGGCGGCGAACTCCAGCAGCAGCTTCAGCTCGGTCGGGGTCAGCGCCACCGGCGCCCCGCCGACGGACACCTCCATTCCGGCGGTGTCGACGGTGAGGTCCCCGAACACCAGGACGTCCCCGTCGGCGGCTCCGGGTGAGGGCGCCGGGGCGGGTGGCGCGTACGTCGCCCGCCGCAGCAGCGAGCGGATGCGCGCCACCAGCACGTACGTGTCCACGGGCTTGACCACGTAGTCGTCCGCCCCGGCCTCCAGGCCGGCGACGACGTCGAGGCCGTCGCCGCGCGCGGACATCATCAGGACGGGCACCAGGCTGGTCTCCCGGACCTTGCGGCACAGGCCGATCCCGTCCAGGCCGGGCAGCATCACGTCCAGGATCAGCAGGTCGAACTGCTCGTCCCGGAACAGTTCCAGCGCCGTGAGGCCGTCCGCCGCGGCGCTCATCCCGTAGCCGTAGCGTTCCAGCGCGACGGTGAAGGAGCGGCGCATCAGCTCGTCGTCCTCGACCAGCAGCACGCGGACGGGGTGCGGGGGCGGCGCGGGCGAGGACACGGGCGGACGGCTCCTGCTCGGACGGCTGCGGGCGGTGGGCGGCGACGCACGGTGGGCGGTGGCAAACGGCAGCGGCGGACAAGGGCACGATACGGCAGATACCGGACGCATCGGCCTCCTCGCCCGCATCGACGGCCGGCCGAGCGCTCCCTGATACCCGGCGGATACAAACCCGCCGACGAACCCCCCGCCGCACCCGCCACCGGTCACCCCTTGACCGACCCGGCGGTCAGGCCCTGGGCCAGGTAGCGCTGGAGGAACTGGTAGACGACGATCACCGGCAGCGAGGTCACCAGCGCCCCGGCCGCGAACAGCCCGTAGTTCTGGTCCTGTTGGCCGGAGATGATCCCGTAGAGGCCGACCGCGACGGTCTTGGAGTCGTTCGAGGTCAGGAAGATGTTCGCCAGGATCACGTCGTTGAGCGCGGCGGTCAGCGACAGGATCGAGATCACCACCAGCATCGGCGCGGCGAGCGGCAGGATCAGCCGGAAGAAGATCTGCGCGTGCCCGGCGCCGTCCACCTTGGCGGCCTCGTCGATCTCGCGCGGGATGGTGTCCAGGTAGCCCTTCATCAGCCAGGTGTTCACTCCCATCGCGCCGCCGAGGTAGACCAGCACCAGGCCCCACGGGGTGTCCAGGCCGATCGCCGGCAGGACGTCCCCGATCTTGGCGAACATCAGGTAGAGCGAGATCACCGCGAGGAACTGCGGGAACATCTGCACCAGGAAGACCGCCATCAGCCCGATCCGCCGGCCCCGGAAGCGGAACCGCGAGAAGGCGTACGCGGCCAGCACCCCGAGCAGCACGTTCAGCACCGCGAAGGTGCCGCAGACCAGCGCCGTGTTCCCCAGCCACCGGGCGAAGGGGTACTGCCCGCTGGTGAACAGCGCGGTGAAGTTGGCGAGCGAGGCGTGCCGGGGCAGCAGCGTGGACGACTGGAGCGTGCCGAGCGGGTTCAGCGCCGCGGACAGCACGAACAGCAGCGGGAACAGCGCGAAGCAGACGGCGAGCACGGCGATCAGGTGCCGCCAGCCGAAGCGGCGCAGCCAGCGGGCGGCAGTGGAGACGGCAGGGGCAGGGGCAGGGGTGGCGGTCATGCGTTCAGCTCCTCCAGGGCGCGGGTGCGGCGGAAGCCCACCAGCGTGATCAGCCCGACCAGCAGGAAGATGACGATGGACAGCGCGGCGGCGAAGCCGTACTGCGCGCCCTGCCCGCCGAAGGCCAGCCGGTAGGTGTAGCTGATCAGGATGTCGGTGGATCCGGCCGTGCCGCCCGCGCCGTCGAACGGCCCGCCGCCGGTGAGCAGTTGGATCGCGTTGAAGTTGTTGAAGTTGAAGGCGAAGGACGAGATCAGCACCGGCGCGGCGGCGACCAGCAGCAGCGGGAAGGTGACCGCCCGGAACGCCGTCCACGGCCCGGCGCCGTCGATCCGGGCGGCCTCGTTGAGTTCGACGGGCATCGCCTGCAGCACGCCCGTACAGATCAGCAGCATGTTGGGGAACCCGAGCCAGAGGCTGGTGAGCACCACCGCGAACCGGGCGTTCCAGGCGTCGCCCAGCCAGTCGACCCTGGCGTGCAGCAGTTGGTTGAGCAGCCCGAAGTCCCGGTTGTACATGCTCTGCCAGATCAGGATGCCGATGAACGCGGGCATCGCGTACGGCAGCAGCATCAGCGAGCGGTAGACCCGCTGCCCGCGCAGCCGCGGGTGGTGCAGGGTGAGCGCCAGGCCGAGGCCGAGGGCGAAGGACGCGCCGGTGGAGAGCAGGGCGAAGCCGAAGGTCCAGGCGAGGACGCCGAGGAAGGGCCCGCGGATGGCGGGGCTGGTGAGCACGGCGGTGAAGTTGGCGAAGCCGACGGTGCGGTGCCAGCCGGTGGGCAGGGTCCGCCCGGAGCCGTCGGCGGCGGTGAACCGGCCGTCCCGGGGTTGGTAGACGGTGTGGTCGCGGGTGTCGGTCAGGGTGTCGGCCTGCCGGTCGTACACCAGGGTGGGCCGTGCCGCGGTGGCCATCGAGAGGCCCTGGCTGACGATGAACCCGCCGTCCACCGGCACCCGGAGGTCCGTCAGCTCGCCGGACCGGCCGTTGACCTGGCCGAAGGTGAGCAGCTTCAGCCCGGGCGCGGCCTTCACCCGGCCGTCCGGCCCGGTCACCGTCCCGGCGGGGGCGGGGGCCAGGCCGCGCGCGGTGCCGACCGAGACCTGCCCGGTGTCCGGGTCGGTGAGCAGCAGCACCAGCGGGCCGCCGTCCGGGCCGGTGGCGATGGTGAGCGCGTACGAGGGGCTGCCGGGGGCGGGCTCGACGGAGTGCTCGACGAGGCTGCGCACCGCCTGGTCCTTGGTGAGCAGGTGGCCGTCGCCGTAGTCGGTGAAGGAGACCGCGACGATGTACAGCACGGGGTAGGCCACGAAGGCCAGGAAGAGCGCGGTGGCGGGCAGCAGGTACTTGGCGGGCAGCCGGCGCGGCGACAGGTAGATCCAGAACGTCGCGCCGACGGCCGCGGCCAGTACGCCGAGCGCGGCCCACTGCCCGTCGTCGTACAGCCTGGGCGCCGCGTAGAGGGCGAGGGCGGCGACGCCGGCCAGCAGGGCGATCTTCACCAGCTGCGCGGTGGCGGCGCCCGCCCGGCGGGGCGGGCGGGCGGGAGGGCGGTCCGGGGCGCCGGCGGATCGGTCGGCCGGGCGCCTGCTGTCCTGAAGGGTGGGGGATGTCATGGGTGGTCCCTGGTCCGGAGGGCGCCCGGCGGTGGTGGCCGTCCGGGTGTCGGCGCGCGTGCCGGGGGGCTCGGCACGCGAGGGCCCGGCGGGCGGGCCCGACGGGTGTTCAGTGCGCGGAGCCGAGGGCGGTGCGGATCGCGTCGCCGGCCTGCCGCATGGTCGCGGCCGGGTCGGCACCGGCCACGATGCTGGCCTCGGCCTGGCCGAGCGGCCCCCAGATCGCGTTCATCGCGGGGATCGTCGGCAGCGGCTGGCCGCCCGCCCCGGCCGCCGCGAGGGAGCCGATGTCCGGGTCGTTCGCGGACGCCTCGGCGAGTGCGGAGGTCAGCGCGGGCGGCTCCGGCGAGGCCTGGTAGAGCGCCAGCTGGCCCTCCTCGGCGCCGATCTCGCGCAGCAGGAACTCCTGGGCCAGCGGCAGGTTCCTGGCCTTGGCGGAGAGGTAGAAGCTCTGCACCCCGATGAACGGGCGGGCCGGGCCCTTGCCCGCCCACCCGGGCACGGCCGAGATCGCGTAGGGCACCCCGGCCTGCTTGAGCTGGCCGAGCGCCCACGGTCCGGCCACCAGGAACGGCGTCCTGCGCCCGGTGAACAGCGCGATGGCGTTGGTGTCCACCGAGCGGTTGAACAGCCCGGCGCCCTTCTCGCCGTACTGCTTGAACAGCTCGCCGGCGGCGATCGAGCCCGGGCCGCCGACGCCGAGGTCGGCGGTGTCGTAGCCGCCGTCCGCCTTGGCGCCGAACAGGTAGCCGCCGGCCGAGGTGAACAGCGGCTGCAGGGCGTACGCGTTGCCCTGCTGTCCGATCGGCAGGGCGAGCGGGACGTCGCTCTTCCCGGCCTTGACGGCGTCCTGCCCGGTGGCGGCCAGGTCCTCGAAGGTGCCGGGGGCGTCCGGCGCGAGCTCGGTGTTGCGGAACAGCACCAGGTTCTCGGTCGCGTACGGCAGCCCGTACGGCCGGCCGTCGTAGCTGACGGCCTCCATCGCGGCGGGCTGGAACTGGGCCTTCTGCGCCTGCGTCAGCGGCACGGGCGCGACGACGCCGTTCTGCACCAGGTTGCCCAGCCAGTCGGAGGCGCCGACCACCAGGTCCGGTCCCTTGCCCGCGTTGGTGGCCGAGACGTAGGCCTGCTGGGTGTTGACGGACTGCGGGGCGACGGTGACCTTGACCCCGTGCTCCTTGGCGAACCGGTCGGCGAGCGGCTGCAGGGCGGCGGCCTGCTGGGTCTGCGCCCAGATCACCAGGTCGCCCTCCGGGCCGGCGATCGGCGGGGCGGTCATCGAGTCCCCCGCCGGCGACCCGCTCCCGGACGGGGCGCCGACGGGCGAGGTGCCGGCGGGCGAGGTGCCGCCGCAGGCCGTGACCAGCAGGGCGAGGACGCCGAGGGCGGCGTGTCTGCGGTAACGCATCGTCCGAGACTCCTTCGTCTGGGCTGGGAGGGATGGGAGGGACCGGAGCCCCCGGAAGGGCCGGGGCCCCGAGGAGGGGCGGCGGGTCAGATGCCGTCCACCGGCCGGTGCCAGCGGTCGACGGTGAGGTCGAGGCGGGTGTCGCGCTCGACCGTCAGCGGGTGCATCACCCGCAGGCCGTCCTCGTCGACGGCGTCCAGGCCCCACCCGCGCGAGATGCCGCCGTCGAAGCCGGTGCCGCGCGGGACGGCGATCCGGCCGCGGAAGCGCCCGGGGCCGTCGGGGCGGCAGGGCAGCGGGCCGAACATCACCGGCGCGTCGTCGGGGGTGCCGTCCGGGACGGTGACGACCACCTCCAGGACGGGCCGCGCGGGCAGTTCGGGCGCCACCTCGATCTCGGAGTGCGCGGCCAGCCCGTGCGCCCGGACGGTCAGCGCGGTGCGCCCGGTGGCCAGCGGGCGCAGCAGCCCGTGCGGCGAGACGGCCGCGACCTCGGGCCGCTCCACCCGGTATTCGGCCTCCAGGGCGGTGTACCGCACGCCGTCGGCCCGGACGGCGACCGGGTTGACGGCGCTCCAGGTCTCGCCGGGGGCGAGCCGCAGCCGCTCGGCGGCGCTGAGCGAGACGACCGGCGAGGGGTCGCCGAAGAGGTGCAGCAGCGCGTGCCGGGAACGGGGTCGCCAGGCGTCCTCGTGGTGCGGCGCGGCCGGGTCCTCGTAGTAGAGGAGGTCCGCGCCGGAGGTGTAGCCGGCCTCGTCGAGCAGTTGGACGGCCAGCTCGCGGGCGGGCCTGGCCATGATCAGGCCCTCCCGGCCGCCGATGTCCAGCCAGAGCCGGCGCGGGCCGCGTCGCCGGTAGCGCTCGTGGACCACCTTCTCGCCGAGGTCGGCCGGGTCGACGTGGGTGAGGAACGGCGAGAGGACGGCGGCCAGGCCGAAGACCTCGGGGCGGCGGAAGGCCATGTGGTAGGCGACCAGGCCGCCCATCGAGGAGCCCATCACCGCGGTGTGCTCGGGCCCGGTCCTGGTCCGGTAGCGGGCGTCGACGAACGGCTTGACCTCGTCGGCGAGGAACGCCTCGTAGCGGTGCCCCTTGAGCGGGGTGCCGGGCGTGCGCCAGTACTCGGCGACGTGCGAGTACTCGGTGCCGCGCTCGACGCCGGCGTTGGGCACGCCGACCGCGATCAGCTCGGGGATCAGGCCCTCGGCGTACAGCTGCTCCAGCGTCCGGTCCAGCGCCCAGGTGGGTCGCTGCCCCTGGTCGAAGACCTGCTGGCCGTCCTGGAGGTAGAGCACGGGGTAGTCGGCGCCCGGGTCGTCGTCGTAGCCGGGCGGCAGGTGGACGAGCAACTCGCGCTCGTTGCCGAGCAGTTCGGAGCGGAAGCCGGGGATGCGCTCGATCCGGCCGCGGCGCACGCCGGCCCCGGCAGTCCCCGTGGTGCGCACGGCGCTCATCGGGCCACCGACCAGACGTGCACGGCCGGGCCCCCGGCGGGCAGGTCGCGGCCGGGGACGAGCTGGGGCCCGCCGAGCAGGTGGGTGGCGTGCCACTCGCCGGCCACCGGCGGGTGGTCGGCCCGGCTGATCTGCACCAGGATCCGCTCCCGCTCGTCCTCGCGCTCGAACAGCAGGACGTCGCGCTCGGCGAGCAGCCAGCGCAGCCCGCCGCCGCTGAGCGCGCTGTGGCTGCGGCGCAGCCGGATCAGCTCGCGGTAGGTGCGGTAGGTGTGCTGGTCCCAGGCGGATTCGTCCCAGGGGAACGGCTTGCGGCCCTCCTCCAGGCCCTCGCCCTCGACGCCGACCTCGTCGCCGGAGAACACCATCGGGGTGCCGGGCAGGGTGAACAGCAGCGCCGCGCCCAGCAGTTGGCGCTCGGGGCCGGCGAAGCTGCGGAACCTGGCGGTGTCGTGCGAGTCCAGCAGAGTGAGGTTGTGCACCCGGCTGCGCCAGGGCAGGGCGGCGCCGAACGCCGTCATCACGGCCCGCACCTGGGCGCCGCCGTAGTCGGGGATCGGCCCGGGCACCGCCCAGAAGTCCTTCTGGTCGTGCCGCTCGGCGAGCCAGGACCACACCGGGCGGGTGAAGCCCGCGTAGCTCATGGTGCCCTGCCAGCCGTCGCCCTTGAGGGTGAGCGAGGCGTCGTGCTGGTGCTCGGCGAGCAGGACGGCGTCGGGGTTGGCGGCCCGGACGGTGGCCGCGGTGGTGGTGGCGACCCGCTGGTTGAGCTCCACCTCGCCGCGCCGGCCGGCCATCTGTGCCACGTCGACCCGCCAGCCGTCCAGGTGGAACGGCGCCTTGAGGTACTTGGCGATCACCGAGTCGGGGCCCTCGTAGAGGCGGCGGCGCAGTTCGGGCGAGCGGTGGTCGAAGGTCGGCAGGGTGCGCACGCCGAGGAAGGTGGCGTAGTCGTCCGGGCCGCCTTCGCCGAAGAAGTAGAAGCCGGCCTCGGGGCTGTGCGGGTCCTGCTGCGCGGCGCGGAACCAGTCGTGGTCGCTGCCGGAGTGGTTGAGCGTGATGTCGCCGATGACCTTGATGCCGCGCCGGTGGGCCTCGGCGGTGAGCGCGATGAGCGCCTCGTCGCCGCCGAGCGCGGGGTCGACGCGGTCGAAGGAGACGGCGTCGTAGCGGTGGTTGGAGCGGCCCTCGAAGAAGGGGGTGAGGTAGATGACGGTGGCGCCGAGGCGCTGGATGTGGTCGATCCTGCGGACCACGCCCCAGAGGTCGCCGCCGTACATCTGCTGGAGGGCGGCGGCGTCGCCGGTGTGCAGCGGGGTGTCCCAGTCGGCGGGGCGGGCCCAGGCGGCGAGCGGTGCGTCGCCGGCGCGGGCGTAGCGGTCCGGGAAGATCTGGTAGACCACGGCGTCGGCGGTCCAGGCGGGCGGGGCCGGGTGGGTGGTGAGGCGGAAGTCGGTGGCGTCGGGCAGGTCGTGGTCGTGCAGGCCGGCGGCGGTGAGCCAGCGCCCGCCGTCGGGGGTGTGCAGCCAGAACCGGTAGTTCATCTCCGGGTTGACCATCGCCAGGCGGGCCCGCCACCAGGTCGCGTCAGCGTCGGCGCGTTCGGGCACCGGTACGGCGGCCTCGAAGTGCGGCTCGCCGTCGGGGACGGAGCGCAGGAAGACCCGCTCCACCTCCTGTCCGGCCGGGATCCGGACCAGCAGGTCGACCTGCTGCCCGAGCCGGGGCGCGAGGTCGCCGACGTACCGCGCGGAGCCGTCGTGGTGCGGCTGGTGGCGGGCGGCGAGGCGGTGGCTGCTGGCCGTGTCCATGGAGCTCCTCGGTCGGGTGAACAGACTGATGGAAGGCGGCGTTCCGCTTACCGGGGCCGACGAGGGAACCGTAACGGCGATGAAACTGTTGCGCAATACGTTGCTAAGATTGTTTCACCAGCCTCGCTGGCCCACGGCCGGGGATTTGTAAGATGCAGGCTCGACCAGGTCGGGAGGACCAATTGAGCGGCCCGTCACTACGGGACATCGCCGCCCGGGCAGGCGTCAGCGCCGCCTCGGTGAGCAGGGTGATCAACGACCGGCCGGGCGTCTCCGACGACACCCGCCTCAAGGTCGCCGAGGCCATGCGCGAACTCGGCTGGCAGCCCGACCAGGGCTACGACCCGCACCAGGGCGCGCTGATCGGCATCGTCGTCCCCGAGCTCGACAACCCGGTCTTCCCGCTGCTCGCCTCCGCGATCGAGGTGCAGCTCGCCAAGCACGGCCTGACCGCCGTGGTCGGCACCTCCACCCGGCAGGGCACCGCCGAGCTGGGCTACATCGACGTCCTGCTCCGCAAGGGCGTGTCCGGACTGGTCCTGGTCTCCGGCCGGCACGCCAACCCGCACGCCGACCACGGCTTCTACCGGCTGCTGCACGAGCGCGGCATCCCGATGGTGCTGGTCAGCGGCAAGGTCGAGGGCCTGGCCGTGCCCACGGTCGCCACCGACGAGGCGATCGGCGCCCGGATCGCCGTCGCCCACCTGCGCGAACTCGGCCACCGCCGGATCGGCCTGGCCGGCGGCCAGGGCTACCTGCGCCCCTCCCTCAACCGGCTGGACGGCTACCGGCGGGCGATGCGCGAGCTGCTCGGCGAGGACGCCCCCGCCGACTGGTACGCCGAGTCCTCCTACTCGATCGCCGGCGGCGCCGCGGCCGCCCGCCAACTGCTCGACGCGGGCGTCACCGCGGTCATCGCCGGCAGCGACCTGATGGCCCTCGGCGTCGCCCAGGCCGCCCGCGAGGCGGGCCGCTCGGTGCCCGGCGACCTCTCCGTGGTCGGCTACGACGACTGCTACCTGGCCGCCCACAGCAACCCGCCGCTGACCACCGTGCGCCAGCCGATCCAGGAGATGGGCGCGGCGGTCGCCGAGGCCCTGTGGCGCCAGCTGGAGGGACACGGCGGGCGGGCCCGGGACTACCTGTTCACGCCGGAGCTGGTCGCCCGCGAGTCCACCGGCCGGGCACCCGGCTGACGGGACGCGACCGGCAGGGCGCGACCGGCGGCGTCAGGAGCGGGAGCGTCACGTGCGGGAACGCCGAGGGCCGGGACGCCCGTCGCGCCCCGGCCCTCGGCGGTTCGTCAGTCGTTCGCCACGGTCGCGTACCGCGGGGTGCCCTCGGCCATCTGCTTCAGCGCGTCCTTGCGGTCCCGCTTCGACAGCTTGTCGATGTAGAGGGTGCCGAACAGGTGGTCGGTCTCGTGCTGCAGGCAGCGGGCGAAGAAGCCGGTGCCCTCGACCCGGATCGGCCGCCCGTCCTTGTCCACGCCGGTCACCGCCGCGTACTCCGGGCGGGGCAGCTCGGCGTACGCGCCCGGCACCGACAGGCAGCCCTCGTTGCTGTCGTCCAGCACCCGCCGGCGGTCCGCCGGGTACTCCTCCAGCTTCGGGTTGATCACGTGGCCGACGTGGCGCACGCCCTCGTCGTCCGGGCAGTCGTAGACGAAGACCTTCAGGTCCACGCCGATCTGATTGGCCGCCAGGCCCACGCCCTCGGCCGCGTACATCGACTGGAACATGTCGTCGATCAACGCGGACAGCTCACCGTCGAACGCGGTGACGTCCTTGACCTCGCGGTGCAGGACCGGGTTGCCCACCACGGTGATCGGGCGCGCGGTGCCCTTGGAGAGGTCCGGCTGCTCGCCGACCACCTTCAGCGGGGCCTCGTCGGCCGCCGACTCCTGGTCATGGTCGTGGTCGTGCTGGTGGTCCTGCTGCTCCGCCATCGCTGCTTATCCGCTTCCGCTTCCGAGAATGGTCCAGGTATTCGGCTCTCGCCGGGTACACCGCTCAAGGGTAAGCGGCGCGCTCAACAGACTTCTTCCAGATCGCGGTACGCCCGCGTGCCGGGCGAGGACGCGGCCCAGCGGTCCAGCAGCGAGCGGACCAGCAGGGCGGGCGCGGCGATCCCGCACTCGCGCTCCACCAGCCAGGACATTCCGGCCTCCCCGCCCTGGCTGAGATGGCTGAGGTGTCCGGGGTGCGCGGCGTCGCCGTCGTCGTGCGGGTCGTGGTGGGCGGTGTTCCCGTCGTCCGCGGCCATCCGGCTCTCCGAACAGGCCCGGCAGAGCAGCCGCACCGAGGACGTCCAGTCCTCCGCCGCGTAGCCGGCGTCCGCGACCACCCGCTCCAGCGCGTCCCGGTCCCCCGCCGTGGCGGCCTGGAGCAGCACCACGTAGGTCGGCACCGGGGACGGCGCCCACAGCTCGATCTCGTCGAACACCGGGTAGGCGACCCCGTCCGTGACCCGCTCACCGTGCGGGGCGCCGTCGTGCAGCACCACCTCGCCCCAGCGGCGGCCGGAGGACGGCAGCGGGATGGACAGCACCTCGATCCGGGCCGGGTCCAGCCGGCGGCCCCACACCACCTCGGACTCGCCGTCCGGGGAGAGCCGCACCGGGGTGGTGCCGAGGTCCAGGCTGACCGGGCCGTCCTGCTGCCCGCCCGGGCCGCCGGGCAGCTTCAGCCCGTACGCCTGCCAGGCGCGGCGGGCCAGCGGCCAGTCCTGCAAGGCGGTCGCGGTGATGCCGAGGTTCCACCAGTCGGGGGCGCCGTGCTCGCGGTCCAGCAGGGCGACGGCCCGCAGCCCGGCCGAGCGGGCCTGCTCCCAGTCCCGGCGGAACTTGTGCAGCAGGGCGAGGTTGAACCAGGAGTCGGACAGCCAGGGCTCCAGGTCGGCGGCCATCACCAGCAGCGCGCCGGCGTCCTCGTAGCGGCCGTCGCCGATCAGCGTGAAGGCCCGGTCGGTCGTCTGCCGCCAGGTGGCGGACGGCCGGTGCCGTGCCCGGTGGAAGATCCTCACGTTCGTCCCTGCCGTCGTCGTCCGCTCAAGTCCCGTACCGCCGCGTCCGGATCCACTTCCGCGGGGGTCCGGGGCACGGTGCCCCGGGTCGGTGTTCCACGCTACGACCGCATCCAACCACGCCCGCCCCCGCCCGCGCTCCCCACCGCCGAGGTTGGGGCCGCCCCTACCCAGCCTGCCCGCCCGGCCGCCCCGCCTCAACCCCGACGGAGGCCCGCCGGTCCGCGGCGCTCCACCGGAGCCCGGGTCAGCCGCCGAACTCAGGCCCGCGCCCGAGCCCGCCCGAGCCCGGGCCTGATCCACCGGGCAGGGCCTAGCCGCCCACCCGGGCCAGCGCGTCCACCACCCGGGCGTCGTACACCCGGCCGCGCCCCAGCCGCAGCACCTCCAGCGCCTCCAGCCGGCCCACCGCCTCGCCGACCCCGCGGCCGCGGGCCGCCGTCAGCAGGTCGTCGTGGGCGTTGGCCACCCGGATGATCCGGGCCGCCAGCGGCACCGCGCCGTCCCCGCCGGCCGTGCCGAGCACCGGATCGGCCAGCCGGGCGACCTGCTCGGCGACCTGCCGGGGCACCCCGGTGCGGCGGATCACCTCGCTGCCCAGCCGGGCGATCCGCTGCTGCTCGGCGCAGGGCAGCAGCGCGGTCGCGCCGTCCGGCACCGGCTCGACCAGCGACAGCTGGCCCACGTCGTGCATCAGCGCCGCGTACTCCAGCAGGGCGAGTTCCCGGGTGCCCAGCCCCAGCTCGCGCCCCAGCGCGCACGCCGTGTCCGCGACCCGGCGGGCGTGCCCGTGCGGGGTGTAGCCGGCCACCTCGGTGGCCCGGGCCAGGCTGGCGATGGTCTGCCCGGTGGTGGCCCGCACGGCCGCGGCCCGCCGGAAGGACACCTGGGCGAGCAGCAGCGGGGTGCAGAACAGCGGCAGCGCCCACAGTCCGACCTCGCCGGCCGCCAGGCTGACCAGCATCCCGGTGGCGACGATCGCCGAGCCGATCCCGAACAGCGAGCGCAGCTCGTCCTCCAGCGCCGCCGGGAACCGCAGCCCGCCCTCCAGACCCGCCGCCGACCGGCGCAGCAGCGCCGCCAGGGTCGCGTCGCAGAGCGCGGCCAGCGCGGCGACGGCGGTCAGGAACGCCCCGTACGCCGGGCCCTCGGGCGAGAAGCGGTCGACCAGTCCGCCGTTGTAGAGCGGCTGGAAGACGGCGGCCGCGAAGCCGACCCCGAGCAGCCGGCGGGCGGCGCTGTCCCGCCGGGCCGGGTCGGCCCAGGGCGGGCGCCGGTGCGGGCGGCCGGGGCGGGCCCGCTGGATCAGGCCCGGCCGGCCCCGGCCCGGGCGGCACGCCCTGAGCCGGGGCAACGCGAGGCCGGGCAGCCAGGACAGCAGCAGGCCGACGCCGGTCACCGCGACGACCTGGAGCATCCCGGGCGCGGTGGGCACCCCGCGCAGCGGCCCGAGCAGGGCGTACGCCAGCGCGCCGGCCGCGCCGATCGGTGCCTGCTCGCGGTCGCCCGGAAGAGTGATCCGGACGCACTCGCCGAGCGCGATCAGCGCCGTGAACGCCAGCGCGACCCGCGCCCCGGCCACCCCGCGCAGCGCGACCGCGCCCACCGCGAACACCAGCAGCGCGGCCGCCGCCGCGTGCACCACGCGGGCCTCCCGGCCGGCCGCGGTCACGGCTGCCCGGCCGTGGGGACGCTCCCGCCCTGCGCGGGCACCCGGCCCGGCGCCGCCCGGGCCGGCTCGGGCACTCCGAGCGGAATGTCGGGGACGGCCCGGATGCCGTCCCCGGGCGGCGGCAGCACCGGCTGCCAGTCGTGCCCGGCCAGCGCGTCGATCAACGCCCGGACCATCACCGGGTCGAACTGGCTGCCCGAGCAGCGCTCCAGCTCCGCCACGGCCTCGGTGACCGGGCGGCCGCGCCGGTAGGAGCGGGTGGAGGTCATCGAGTCGAAGGCGTCGGCGACGGAGATGATCCGGGCGAACTCGGGGATCTGCTCGCCGACCAGCCCGCTCGGGTAACCCCGGCCGTCCATCCGCTCGTGGTGGTGCAGGATCCCGGCGTGCGCCTCGCCGAGGAAGGCGATCCCGCGCACCAGCTCGTACCCGTACACGGGGTGGACCTCGACGGCCCGCCGCTCCGCCTCGCTGAGGGGACCGTTTCTGCGCAGCAACTCGGTGGCCACGCCCAGCTTGCCGACGTCGTGCAGGATCCCCGCGAAGCGCAGGGTGCGCAGCCGCTCGGCCTCCATGCCGAGCTGACCGGCGATCAGCACCGAGGCCCGGCCGACCCGTTCGCTGTGCCCGCGGGTGTACGAGTCCTTGATCTCCACGGCCTGCACCAGCGACTGCACGGTGGCCTGGTGGGCGTCCCGCTCGCGCTGCCCCTGGGCGAACACCCAGGCCGAGATCGACAGCGGCAGCAGCGCCAGCAGCGCCGCGAACGCCCCGTACGGGCCCTGCCAGAGCACGGCCACCATCAGGCCGCCGGCCGCGTGCACCAGCACCGGCAGCCCGCACACCGCGACCGCCCCGCGCAGCAGCACGACGGGCCGGCGGTCCTCCGCGAGCATCAGCATCGCGCCCACCAGCACCCCGTTGACCAGGCAGAACGTGACGACGGCGGCGAAGCCGGGCAGCAGCGCGGCCGGGAAGCGGGAGCCGAGCAGCAGTTGCGGCCCGTGCAGCAGGTGGAAGGCGGCCGCGGAGGCGAAGGCGCACAGCGCGAGCTGGGAGCCGTTCCACAGCTGGCGGGTCCGGCAGCCGCGCCCGGCCGGGCCACCGAGCACCGCGGTGGGCACCGCGACCAGCGCGGCGGCGGCCGGCGGCAGCATCAGCACGCCGGCGAACAGCACCGGGAAGAAGGCGTTGACCCCGGGGCGGGAGAGCGCCCGCTCGGGCGGCGGCGGGCGGCGCAGCAGCCGGCGGACCAGTCGCAGGCAGGGTGTCGGCAGGCCCTGGGCCAGTGACTCCCAGCAGCCGTGCAGGAAGGCCAGCAGCCCGACCTTGGGCCAGTCCACCGGGGCGCCGAGCCAGCGCGGGACCCCGGGCGGCACGCCGGTCGGCAGCAGCGGCAGCAGGCAGCACAGCGCCGCCACCGGGACGGCCACCAGGTAGCGCATCGCCCCCTCCGGCAGGGCCGCGTCTTCGCCGTCGATAGCGATCTCGACCTCCCCGACGTCCGGGCCCGCGTTGCCTCAGCTCGCCGGGCGGACCGGCGGTGAGCGTCCGTCAGGAGGATAGGCCGCCACCCGGGCGTAAGGACGCATGATGGCGCGACGACGCTGCTGGCGCACCGCCAACTCACTCGAACGAGTGAGGGGCGCATGCAAGCACAAAGGGAGCGGCCCCGGGAGCGCACGCTCCCGGGGCCGCCTGACTCCGTGTCCGGACCGCTCGGCCCGCCCTCGCCGGCAGGCCCGTCCGCTTGCTCCGCCCGGCCGTTGGACGGCCGGGCGGCTACTCCGCCGGGGCGCCCGCCTCGACGGTGGCACCGGGCCGGACCGTCGACTCCTCCGGGGCCTCGCCGGCGCCCGGCGCCGGCCGGTCCGCCTCGACGTGCAACTCGACCGTGGTGTCGACGGCGACCACCACCTGCTCGCCCGAACGCTGCCCCGCCCGGATCGAGTCGATCCTGGCCAGCACCTTGCTGCGCAGGTCAGCCGGGGTGTCGTCGCAGCCGCAGGAGCGCTTGATCAGCGCCTTGATCGCCTGCTCCAGCCCGTACTGCTTCAGGCAGGGCGAGCACTCCTCGAAGTGCACCCGCAGCTTGGCGCAGTCGCCCTCGGTCATCTCGTTGTCGAGGAATTCGTAGAGGTGGTCGAGGACCTCGCCACACTCCGTGTCGTGCGGATCGCCGCAGCTCATGAGCCCGAGCCCTTCGCTTCCTGCCCTGCCCCGCTGCCGGCCGGGACGAGCCCGCGCTCACGGGCGTAATCCTCCAGCATGCCGCGCAGCTGACGGCGGCCGCGGTGCAGCCGGGACATCACCGTACCGATGGGAGTACCCATGATGTCCGCGATCTCCTTGTACGCAAAGCCTTCTACGTCCGCGAGGTACACGGCGATCCGGAATTCCTCCGGAATGGCCTGGAGCGCGTCCTTCACGTCGCTGTCGGGGAGGTGGTCGAGCGCCTGGGTCTCGGCCGAGCGCAGACCGGTCGACATGTGCGACTCGGCGCGGGCCAGCTGCCAGTCCTCGATCTCCTCCGCCGCCGTGCGCTGGGGCTCGCGCTGCTTCTTGCGGTACGAGTTGATGAACGTGTTGGTGAGGATGCGGTACAGCCAGGCCTTGAGGTTCGTGCCCTCGCGGAACTGGTGGAAGGACGCGTACGCCTTGGCGAACGCCTCCTGGAGCAGGTCCTCCGCGTCCGCGGGGTTGCGCGTCATGCGCAGCGCCGCCGAGTACATCGGATCCAGGTAGCCCAGGGCGTCGCGCTCGAAGCGCTCCCGCCGGGCCTCCTCGCTCTCCTGTGCCGACACCCGGAAGGTGTCCTCACCGATCGCCTCGGCCAGCTCCTCACCGGTGAGCGCCTCGCCCGCGGGCTGGCCCTCCTCCGGGCCCCGGCCCGGCTCGGCCTCGTGCTCGGTCCCGACGACCGGACCCACCTCCTCGGCATGGCGGGCACGACCCACGGCGGGCCGCCCCGAAATGGAGGATATCGGGCTGACGGGCTTCTCGCCCGCGACAATCCAGTCGGACCAGGCGGGGCCGAACGCCGCGGCGGCCTCGCGCTGCTCTGACCGCTCGGGGCACGCGATCGAACCCATCTGCCCTGCCTCTCAACCGGGAATCGTGCTGACGAGAGTGCCAACCACCCCGGCCCCGCCCGCATTCCCGCGCCCGCCCCGAAATCGCTCGTACGGGTGATCGAGTGGAAACCCCCCGCTCACGGCCACCCCCGCCGCCTCAGACGACCCGCAGCACCCAGTCCCCGACCGCCCGGCAGATCGCCTCCAGCACCTCGTCCTGCCCCACCGGCGCCCGCTTGGGCACGTCGAAACCGTGCCCGCCGTACGGCACCGCCACCAGCTCGTGCCCGGGCGGCAGCTCCGGGAACTCCTGCGGCCCGCCGAACGGATCCGCCGTACCCTGCACCACCAGCGTCGCCGTCCCCGACTCCAGCAGCTCCTGCGCCCGGCTCTTCTCCGGCCGGCCCGGCGGGTGCAGCGGGAACGCCAGCGCCACCACCCCCACCGCCCCGCTCGCCGCCCCGGTCCGGCAGGCCACCCGCGCCCCGGCGCTGCGCCCGCCGACCACCAGCGGCAGCCCCTGACCGGCCAGCCGCCCGGCGACCGGGGTCCAGCCGCGGTCCAGCGTGCGCGGCGCCGGGGCGAGCCGCTTGCCCGCCACCCGCCAGGGCTGCTCCACCAGCGCCACGGTGATCCCGCGCGCCGGCAGCGCCGCGGCCAGCGCCACCAGGTCCCGGGCCTCGATCCCGCCGCCCGCGCCGTGACCGAGCGCCAGCAGCGCCTTCGGCGCACCGGCCCGGTGGTAGCTGATCCGGGCGTCCCCCACCTCGGTGGGGACGAGTTCGGTGGTCATCGTCGGTCGCTCCAACCGGCTCAGGCTCCCTCAGCTGTCAGGACTCGATCGTCGAACTTCAAACATCGGACGGCAGAAGACGTCAGACGTCAGAACAGGGTGGTCTCGTACTCCGCCTCGGCCCACGGCTCCTTGAGCTCCGGCCCGTTGTTGCGGATGCTGCCGACCGCCGGCGAGACCGGGGTGGCCAGCAGCGCACCGGGCGGCGGCGGTATCAGCAGCCGGCGCAGCTCCTCCGGGTCGTCCAGCCCCGGGTCCAGCCACTCGTCGTAGGAGCCCGGGTCGAGGAACAGCGGCATCCGCTCGTGGATCGGCGCCAGCGACTCCTCGGCGTCGGTGGTGACGATGGTGAAGGTCACCAGCCAGGCCGCCGGATGGTCGGCCGGCACCGTCCGGTCGCGCCAGAACTCGTACAACCCGGCCAGCGCCAGCGGGGTGCCGTCCGCCCGGGAGACGAAGAACGGCTTCTTGCGCGCCTTGCCGCGCTCGCCCGGCACCGTCTGCCACTCGTAGTAGCCGTCCACCGGCAGGATGCAGCGGCGCGAGGCGAACGCCTGCCGGTACGAGGGCTTCTCGTGCACCGTGTCCGAACGGGCGTTGATCATCTTCACCGCCGTCTCGGCCGACCGCGACCACTGCGGCACCAGACCCCAGCGCAGCACCCTCAGCTGGCGCACCGGCCGCGCCCGGCCCTTCGGCACCCGCTCCAGCACCACGAAGGCGCTGGTGGTCGGGGCGACGTTCCAGTTGGGGGCCAGCGTCTCCGCCGGATCCCACTGCTCGACGCCGAACAGCTCGACGATGTCCTCGGGCTTGCCACTGGCTGCGAAGCGACCGCACATGCGGGCCAGCTTGCCATGCCGCCCCCGCTCACCACTTCTTCATCCCGCCAGGAGAACCGTCCGCTCCCGCCCGCCCGTCCCCGCATGGGAGGCTGCCCCGAACGGCCCAACGCAGCGGACGGAGGCGGAGACGAGACGATGAGCGCACAACCCACCGACCAGAACCTCGGCGAACTGTGGAACCAGGTCACCGGCACCCAGCCCGCGCCGCCCGGCTGGCTGGTGCTGGCCACCGCCGGCGCCGCCCTGCTCGCCGTCCTCGCCCGCCCGCTCTGGCACGTCACCCGCAACGCCGTGACCATCGCCCACGAAGGCGGCCACGGCCTGATCGCCCTCGTCACCGGCCGCCGGCTCGCCGGCATCCGGCTGCACTCCGACACCTCCGGCCTCACCCTCTCCTACGGCCGCCCCACCGGCCCCGGCATGATCCTCACCGCCGCCGCCGGCTACACCGCCCCCGCCCTGCTCGGCCTCGGCTGCGCCGCCCTGCTCTCCACCGGCCGGATCACCCTGCTGCTCTGGCTGGCCGTCGTCCTGCTGCTCGCCCTCCTGGTGCGCATCCGCAACGCCTTCGGCCTGTTCACCGTGCTGGTCGCCGGCGGCGCCTTCTTCCTGGTCTCCTGGTTCGGCAGCGCCGAGGTCCAGGCCGGCTTCGCCTACCTCGGCTGCTGGTTCCTGCTGTTCGGCGCCGTCCGCCCGGTCCTCGAACTCCAGCACCAGCGCCGCATCGGCTGGGCCCGCGACTCCGACGCCGACCAACTGGCCCGCCTCACCCACATCCCCGGCCTCGCCTGGATCACCGTCTTCCTGCTCACCGCCCTCGCCTGCCTCGCCCTGAGCGCGAGCTGGCTGCTCCAGCCCCTGTACTGAACCTCGCCCGCGGCACGGGCCGGCTGCTCCCGGCCCCGCACCGGGCCGCCCCCGCGGCACGGGCCGGCTGCCACAACCCCTGCACCGGGCCTCCCCCGTCCCGCCATGCGGTTGGCGCAGGGGCCGTTCCGGTACGGCCCCTAAACTTGGCCCCATGACCGAGACCCTGTGGCCCGCCCCCGTCGCGACCACCCCCGTTGACGCCACCGTCACCATCCCCGGCTCCAAGTCGGTCACCAACCGAGCCCTGGTGCTGGCGGCGCTCGCCGACGAGCCCGGCTGGGTGCGCCGGCCGCTGCGCAGCCGCGACTCCCAGCTGATGGCCGACGGCCTGCGCGCCCTCGGCGTCGGCATCGAGGAGAAGGTCAACAACGACTCCGGCGGCACCGGTGGCGGCGAGGCCTGGCGGGTCATCCCGACCCCCGCGCTGCGCGGCCCCGCCTCGATCGACGTCGGCAACGCCGGCACCGTGATGCGCTTCCTGCCCCCGCTCGCCGTCCTCGCCGACGGCCCGGTGCACTTCGACGGCGACCCGCGCAGCTACGAGCGCCCCCAGCACGGCGTGATCAACGCCCTGCGCGCGCTCGGCGCCCGGATCGACGACGGCGGCCGCGGCGCCTTCCCGCTGACCGTGCACGGCACCGGCGCGCTCGACGGCGGCCCGGTCGAGCTCGACGCCTCCTCCTCGTCCCAGTTCGTCTCCGCCCTGCTGCTCTCCGGCGCCCGCTACAACCAGGGCGTCGAGGTCCGGCACGTCGGCGGCCCGGTGCCGTCGCTGCCGCACATCCGGATGACCGTCGAGATGCTGCGCCTGGCAGGCGTCCAGGTCGACGCCCCCGAGGACGGCGGCGAGAAGGACGTCTGGCGGGTCACCCCCGGCGCCCTGATCGGCCGCGACCTGGTGGTCGAGCCGGACCTCTCCAACGCCGCGCCGTTCTTCGCCGCCGCCCTGGTCACCGGCGGCCGGGTCACCGTGCGCGACTGGCCCAAGCACACCAGCCAGCCCGGCGACCAGCTGCGCGAGATCTACACCCGGATGGGCGGCGCCTGCGAGTTCACCGACGAGGGCCTGCAGTTCACCGGCACCGGCCGGATCCACGGCATCGAGGCGGACCTGCACGACGTCGGCGAGCTCACCCCGGTGATCGCCGCCGTCGCCGCACTGGCCGACTCCGAGTCCCACCTGTACGGCATCGCCCACCTGCGGCTGCACGAGACCGACCGGCTCGCCGCGCTCGCCAAGGAGATCAACGACCTCGGCGGCGACGTCACCGAGACCGAGGACGGCCTGCGGATCCGCCCGCGCCCGCTGCACGGCGGCGTCTTCCACACCTACGAGGACCACCGCCTGGCCACCGCCGCCGCCGTGGTCGGCCTGGCCGTGCCCGGCGTCGAGGTGGAGAACGTGGCCACCACCGCCAAGACCCTGCCGGACTTCCCGAAGATGTGGGCGGAACTGCTCGGCGAAGCGGTGGCGGACGCCTGAGCGGAGACTGAGCACATGCGCCGCTACGGCAAGGACGCCGACGAGGACGACATCCGCAACCGCCCCGCCCGCCGGGGCTCCCGGCCGCGGACCCGGATCCGACCCAAACACGAGGACGCCGCCGAGGCGATGGTGCTGACCGTCGACCGCGGCCGGCTGACCTGCCTGATCGACCCGGGCACCAAGCAGGAACGCGAGATCGTCGCCATGAAGGCCCGCGAGCTGGGCCGCAAGGGCGTCGTCGTGGGCGACGTGGTCAACATCGTCGGCGACCTCTCCGGGGACACCGACACGCTCGCCCGGATCGTCCGGGTCGAGGAGCGCAGCTCGGTGCTGCGGCGCACCGCGGACGACGACGACCCGTACGAGCGGATCGTCGTCGCCAACGCCCAGCAGCTGGCCATCGTCACGGCGCTGGCCGACCCGGAGCCCCGGCCCCGGCTGATCGACCGCTGCCTGGTGGCCGCGTACGACGCGGGCATGGAGCCGCTGCTGGTGCTCACCAAGGCCGACCTCGCCCCGGCCGGGCCGCTGCTGGAGTCGTACGCGCCGCTCGGCATCGACTACGTGGTCACCCGTCGGGACGAACTGGAGACGGCCGGCGCCGAGGCCGTCCGCGCGCACCTGCGCGGCCTCTCCACGGTGTTCATCGGCCACTCCGGCGTCGGCAAGACCACCCTGGTCAACGCCCTCGTCCCGGACCACCAGCGGCAGACCGGCCGGGTCAACGCGGTCACCGGGCGCGGCCGGCACACCACCGTGTCCGCCCTGGCGCTGCGGCTGCCCCCGCCCCCGGGCGCCAAGCCGGGCTCCAAGAAGGCGCTGGACCCGGGCTGGGTGATCGACACCCCGGGCTTCCGCTCCTTCGGCCTCTCGCACATCGACCCGTCCCGGGTCATCCACGCCTTCCCCGACCTGGAGCCCGGCACCGTCGACTGCCCGCGCGCCTGCAGCCACGACGAGCCGGACTGCGCGCTGGACGCCTGGGTCGCCGGCGGCCACGCCGAGGGCGCCCGGCTCTACTCGCTGCGCCGCCTGCTGGCCAGCAAGGAGGCCCGCGAGGGCGACTGACCCGGGCGGCGGTTTTACCGTCCCATGGGTTTCCCGACCGTTCGAGGTGTCGGACCGCGCCGGCCTGGCGATCATAGGAAGGTCGGGCCACAGCGCGGTCCGACCCGTCGATCGACAGGGAGGGCACGCGATGGCATGGGCCTTGGTGGTCCTGGCCGGCCTGCTGGAGACCGGCTTCGCGATCAACCTCAAGCTCAGCGAGGGCTTCACCAAGCTCTGGCCCACCATCAGCTTCTGCGTGTTCGCCCTGGGCAGCTTCGGCCTGCTCACACTGTCCCTGAAGAGCCTGCCGGTCGGCCCCGCCTACGCGGTGTGGACCGGCATCGGCGCGGCCGGCACCGCCATCTACGGCATGGTCTTCCTGGACGAGACCACCTCGGTGCTGAAGCTGGTGTCCATCTCCCTGGTGATCGCCGGCGTGATCGGCCTCCAGCTCAGCGGCTCGGCGCACTGAGCAGGCCCGTCCCGGTCCGCGAGCCCAATCGCCTCCGGCGGGCCCGTCCCGGTCCGCGAGCCCGGCTGTCCCGATCCGGGCGGGATCGCTAGGGTTTCGGACATGGCCGATTACCACGACGATCTCCGACTCGCCCACGTCCTCGCCGACTCGGCCGACTCGGTCACCCTGGAGCGCTTCCGCGCCCTCGACCTGAAGGTCGAGACCAAGCCCGACCTCACCCCCGTGAGCGACGCCGACAAGGCCGCCGAGGAACTCGTCCGCAGCGTGCTGCAGCGCGCCCGCCCGCGCGACGCGGTGCTCGGCGAGGAGTTCGGCCTCCAGGGCTCCGGCCCGCGCCGCTGGGTGATCGACCCGATCGACGGCACCAAGAACTACATCCGCGGCGTCCCGGTCTGGGCCACCCTGATCGCCCTGCTGGAGGACGGCCCGGACGGTGTCGAGCGCCCGGTGGTCGGCATCGTCTCCGCCCCCGCGCTGCAGCGCCGCTGGTGGGCGGCCAAGGACCTCGGCGCCTACGCCGGCCGCAGCCTCACCAAGGCCTCCCGGATCCACGTCTCCGGCGTCTCCCGGATCGAGGACGCCTCCTTCTCCTACTCCTCGCTCTCCGGCTGGGAGGAGCGCGGCCGCCTCGACCCCTTCCTGGACCTCACCCGCGCCTGCTGGCGCACCCGCGCCTACGGCGACTTCTGGTCCTACATGATGGTGGCCGAGGGCGCGGTCGACATCGCCGCCGAGCCCGAGCTGTCGCTCTGGGACATGGCCGCCAACTGCGTCATCGTCGAGGAGGCCGGCGGCCGCTTCACCGGTCTGGACGGCGTGTCCGGCCCCGGCGGCGCCGACGCCGTCGCCAGCAACGGCATCCTCCACGAGGAGACCCTGCGCCGCCTGAGCGTCTAGGTCCTCCGGCCGAACATGGTGCGGGCCCGGTCGACCGGTCCTCCGGTCGACCGGGCCCGCCGCTCATCGGGGCGCGTCCCGGCTACTGCTTGCGCAGCTCCCGGACGGCCGCCTCCAGCCGCTGCCCGTAGTCGGCGTCGGCCTTGCGGAAGTTGTCGACCGCCCGCTCGACGATGTCCTCGCGGTCGGCGGAGACCTTGGCGATGAAGCCGGCCAGGTTGGCGATCAGCCGCTGCTTCTCGTCCTCCGAGAACAGCCGGTACAGGTTGCCGGCCTGCACGAAGTCGTCGTCCTCGGCGTGCGAGGGCGCCTCGTGGTTGCCGGTGGCGCCGGTGACCGCGGTGGCGGCCCACAGCGGGCGGCCGGTCTGCACCGGGCCGCCGAAGCTGTTCGGCTCGTAGTTCTTCTGTCGGCCGTGGCGGCCGTCGTACAGGTGGCCGTCGCGGCTGTTGGTGCGCGCCTCGGTGGCGTGCGGGCGGTTCACCGGCAGGTGGTCGGCGTTGATGCCGACGCGGTAGCGGTGGGCGTCCGCGTACGCGAACAGGCGGCCCTGCAGCATCTTGTCGGGGGACGGGCCGATGCCGGGCACGAAGTGCGACGGGGAGAAGATCGACTGCTCGACCTCGGCGAAGACGTTGTCGGGGTTGCGGTTGAGCTCCAGCCGGCCGATCTCGACCGGCGGGTAGTCGGCGTGCGGCCAGACCTTGGTGAGGTCGAAGGGGTTGAAGCGGTAGTTCGCCGCGTCGGCCGCCGGCATGATCTGGACCTGCACGGTCCAGCTGGGGAACTCGCCGCGCTCGATCGACTCGCGCAGGTCACGCTGGTGGCTGTCCGGGTCCTCGCCGGCCAGCCGGTTGGCCTCGTCCTGGGTGAGGTTCCTGATGCCCTGGTCGGTCTTGAAGTGGTACTTGACCCAGAAGTGCTCGCCGGCCTCGTTCTGCCACTGGAAGGTGTGCGAGCCGTAGCCGTTGAGGTGGCGGTAGCTGGCCGGGATGCCGCGGTCGCCGAACAGCCAGGTCACCTGGTGGGTGGCCTCGGGCGACAGGCCCCAGAAGTCCCAGACGTTGTCCGCCTCCTGGGAGCCGGTGTACGGGTCGCGCTTCTGGGTGTGGATGAAGTCGGGGAACTTCACGGCGTCCTTGATGAAGAACACCGGGGTGTTGTTGCCGACGAGGTCGTAGTTGCCCTCCTCGGTGTAGAACTTCAGCGCGAAGCCGCGCGGGTCGCGCACCGCGTCGGCCGAGCCGAGGTTGCCGGCCACGGTGGAGAACCGCAGGAAGACCTCGGTCTGCTTGCCGACCTCGGACAGGAACGAGGCCCGGGTGTAGGGCGTCAGGTCGGCGGTCACCGTGAAGGTGCCGTAGGCCGCCGCGCCACGGGCGTGCACCACGCGCTCCGGGATCCGCTCGCGGTTGAAGTGCGCGAGCTTCTCGAAGAGCTGCTGGTCCTGGATGAGCGCCGGGCCGCCGGGGCCCGCGGTCTCGGTGTTCTGGTTGTCGGCGACGGGGGCACCCGCCTCCGTGGTGAGGGTGGGGCGCAGCTCGTCCTGGGTCGTCATAAGAGGGCCTCCGCGTTATCCGGTCGTGACGACTCGATCCTAACTTGGACTTTGTCCAAGTCAACACTGGAACCAATCTCAGAGCGTGACTTACCCTGTTCCCATGAGCGACCTGCTGGAACGACTTCGCGGACGCGGCTGGCGGCTGACCTCACAGCGCCGGGTCGTGGCCGAGGTCCTCGACGGCGACCACGTGCACCTCACCGCGGACGAGGTGCACGCCCGCGCCGTCGCCCGCCTGCCCGAGATCAGCCGCGCGACCGTCTACAACACCCTCGGCGAACTGGTCGGCCTCGGCGAGGTCCTGGAGGTCGCCACCAACGGACGCGCCAAGCGCTACGACCCCAACGCCCACCGCGCCCACCAGCACCTGGTCTGCTCCGGCTGCGGCGCCATCCGCGACGTCCACCCGCACGGCGACCCGCTCGCCGCCCTCCCGGCCGGCGAACGCTTCGGCTTCACCGTCACCACCGCCGAGGTCACCTACCGCGGCCTCTGCCCGGACTGCACGGGCACGCCGTAACACGGCCCCCGGAAACCAACACGGCCCCCAGAAACCGCCGCCCCGGGGGCCTCCGGACACGCCCTACGCGCTCAGCTCCGCGTGCAGCGCGCCCAGCAGGCGCCCGGCCCGCTCCGCCACCTCGGCCGGCCCGTAGTCGGCCGCCCGGCGGCACCAGTTCTCCGCCTGCACCGGCTCCCCCCGGCGCAGCGCCAGCAGTGCCAGGCGCAGCGCCGCCCGCCCGTGCCCGGCGTCGGCCGCCCGGGTGTACCAGAGCATCGCCTGCGCCTCGCGGTCCTGCCGGGCCAGCAGCAGCCCCAGGTTGAAGGCGGCACTGCGGCTGCCGGCCTCGGCCGCCCGCCGGTACCAGCTCTCGGCGATCTCCAGCGCGCCGCGCTCGGCCGCCCGCACCCCCATCCGCACCTGCGCCCGCCGGTGCCCGGCATCGGCCGCCAGCGCGTACCAGTGCTCGGCCTCGGTGTCCGCGTCACCGCGCCGGTCCAGCACCGAGGCCAGCCGGAACGCGCCCTCCGCCGACCCGCCGGACGCCGCCTGCCGGTAGCGCTCCAGCGCGCCGCCCAGGTTGCCCCGCTGCTCCTGGGCGACGGCCAGTTGCAGCGCGGCCTCGCCGTGGCCCTCGGCGGCGGCCCGCGCGTACCACTCCTGGGCCTGCCGCTGCTCGCCGCGCCCGGCGTGCAGCACGCCCAGGTTGAACGCGCCGTCCACGCTGCCGGCCTCGGCCGCCTTGGAGAACCACGGCTCGGCGCCGGTCTCCTCGCCGCGCTGCAGCAGCACCACGGCCAGCGCGTTGCAGGCCTCCCGGTGCCCGGCGTACGCGGCCCGGCGGTACCACTGCTCGGCCTGCTGGTCGCGGCCGGTGGCGACGCAGAGCAGGCCGAGGTTGAAGGCGCCGTTCTGGTCGCCCGCGTCCAGGGCGGTGCGGTACCAGTGCTCGGCCTCCTTGGACTCGCCGCGGCCGGCGTGCAGGGCGCCCAGCGCGTTGGCGGCGTTGCCGTCGCCGGCCTCGGCGGCCTCCCGCCACCACTCGGCGGCGGCGGCCAGGTCCCCGGAGTCGCGCAGCAGGAAGCCCAGCGCGCAGGCGGCCCGCGGTTCGCCGTTCTGCGCGGACTGCCGGTACCAGCGGGCGGCCTCCTCCAGCAGCGGCTGGTCGGTGGCGGCGCGCTCCTCCAGCAGCACGCCCAGGCGCAGCGCGGCGCGGGCGTGGCCGCGGGCGGCGGCGGTGCGGTACCAGGCCTCGGCGATCTCCTTGTCCCCGGCGGCCTCGCGCATCCGGGCCAGCCGGTAGGCGGCCTCCCGGTGCCCGGCGTCGGCGGAGACCTTGAACCAGCGCTCGGCGCGCACGTCGCGCCGGTGCTCCATCAGGTCGCCCAGCGCGTAGGCGCCGAGCGGGTGGCCGTGGTCGGCGGCGAAGTGCAGCCAGTACTCGGCGGCCTCCTCCTCGCCCTGGTCGCGCAGTTGGAGCCCGAGCGCGTGCGCGGCGGGGGCGCTGCCGGCCACCGCGGCCTGGCGCCACCACTGGGCGGCCTCGGCGCGGTGGCCCTGCTGGTGCAGCAGCACGCCGAGGTTGTTGGCGGCGGCGCGCGTCCCGGCGGCCGCGGCGGCGCGCAGGTAGGGCTCGGCGTCCTCCAGGTCGCCGCGGCGCAGCAGCAGGGTGCCGAGCCGGCTGGCGGCGTCCGGGTCGCCGTCGTCGGCGGCCTGCCGGTGGCGGGCCTCCAGCGCGGCGCTCTCGCGGGCGGCCAGCGCGGTCTCGAAGCTGGTGGTGTCCAGGCCGGCCGGGTCGAGTGCGGCGGCGTTCGGGCCGTCGGCGGCGGCGCCGTCGGGCCCGTACGGGCGGACGGCGTCGGCGAACTGACGGGTGGGCACGCGGACCAGGCTGTCGGGGCCGTAGCCGGCGACCGGGGGGCGCTCGGACAGGCCGCTGGTGCGCTGGGCGGGCAGGGCTCCGGGGCGGCTCTCGGGGCTCTCCGCCCAGGCGTCGGTGTCCGCCTCGGTGGCCGCCGCGGACTTGGTGCCTGACCCGTTCTTGCCGATCAGCCTCATGCCGACTCCCGCTCCCCCAGAGTGTCGCGGCATCGTGCCCCGGCCCGCGGCCGGGGGGACCCCCAGGGGAGGTACCGGAACCGACGGCCGGTCAGCAGCCGCGCACCGTCCCCCATGTGTCCCATCGTCGCACCACCCGCAACCCGCGTACACCTGCCCCGGCCGAATTCGGGCGGGGCCGACCCGAAGCCGACGAAATTGCTTCGGCGCTTTGTCGATTTCCCGACACTCGGGCCCCACAAACCCCGTGCCGTCGTCGTTGGCGACGGTTGATGGTACCGGAGCGGTTCCCGCCGCTTCGGGGGAAAAACACCAGAGGCCCGGAGGAAGAATCCTCCGGGCCTCTGGCCACTGAGTAGCGGGGACAGGATTTGAACCTGCGACCTCTGGGTTATGAGCCCAGCGAGCTACCGAGCTGCTCCACCCCGCGTCGGTAGTTGAACCATAGCACGGGTGCGGGGTGGAACAGGAATCGGTTGCCGCAGCTCAGCGGGGCTACGGCTACGGCTACGGCTGCCCGGACGGCGATCCGGTCGGCGTCGCGCCCGGCGTCGGGGCCTGCGCCGGGCTCCCGCCGCGGGCCGCCTCGGCCGCCTTCAGCGCATCGCCCAGCGCCTTCTGGGCGTTGCCGTAGGCCACCCAGTCGCCGTTCTTGAACGCGGTCTGGCTGTCGTTGTACGCCTTCTCCGCGTCCCCGAGAGCCTTCTGCAGCTCCGGCGAGATCGTCCCGCCCGGCGTCGCCGTCCCCGGACCGGTCGACGTCCCCGGATTGGTGGACGTCCCCGGGTTGTTCGGCGTGGACGGCGCGGTCGGCGTGGTCCCCGGGGCCGCCCCGGCGAACACCTTCTTCAGCGCGTCCTCCAGGGTGTTCTCGAACGCCACGTTGTCGTTCCCGTACACCGCCAGCACCTTCTGCAGCGTCGGGTACTTGGCGCCGCGTCCGCGCACGTACACCGGCTCGACGTTGAGCAGCCCGCCGCCGACCGGCAGGGTCAGCAGGTTGCCGTACTCCAGCTCGGTGTCACCGCCGCTCTTCAGCGCGAAGATCTGCGAGGCCACCTCCTGCCGGGAGTTGAACGTCGACTGCACCAGGCCCGGGCCGGGGGCGCTGTTGTCCCCCGAGATCTTCAGGATGCGGATCTTCCCGTAGTCCGGCCCCGGATCGGCGTTGACGGCCATGAACGCGGCCAGGTTCGGGCGGCCGTTGGGCACGAAGGTCGTGGTCAGCGAGAAGCTCGCCGAGGTGACCTGCGGGTCCGGCATCCGCACCGTCACGTAGTACGGCGGCTGGACCTGCTTGGTGTCGCTGGTCGGGTCGACCGGGATCTGCCAGATGTCGCTGCCGTTGAAGAAGGAGTTGGCGTCGGTCACGTGGTACTGGCCGAGCAGGTCGCGCTGCACCTTGAACATGTCCTGCGGGTAGCGCAGGTGCGGCAGCAGCGTGCCCGGGATGTCCGTCTTCGGCTCGACGGTGCCGGGGAACGCCTTCATCCAGGTCTTCAGCACCGGGTCCTGGTCGTCCCACTGGTAGAGCTTCACCTCGCCGGTGTAGGCGTCCACCGTGGCCTTGACCGAGTTGCGGATGTAGTTGACCTGGTTGGCGACGGTCAGCAGCTCACCGCGCTGGTTGGTCAGCGAGTCCTTGGTCGCGGTGCCCAGCGTCGTCTTCGACGAGAACGGGTAGCCGTCCGAGGTGGTGTAGCCGTCCAGCACCCAGACCACCCGGCCGTCCTGCACCACCGGGTACGCGTCGGCGTCGATCGACAGCCACGGGGCGACCTTCTCCACCCGCTCCTTCGGCGTCCGGTTGTAGATCACCTTCGCGCCGTCGGTGATCGCCCCCGCGTACAGGATCTGCGGCTCGGCGAAGCGCACCGCGTACGCGGCCCGGGTGATCGGGTTGTCCAGCGAGACACCGCTGTTGCCGGTGTAGGTGTACTCCTTGTTCTCGCCGGTCTTGGTGGTGTAGTCGATCTCCTTGTTCGAGCCGCCGACGATCGAGTACGACGTCGTCTTCTCGCCGTAGTAGATCCGCTGCTGGTAGTCGCCCAGCGCGCCGGTGGCCGGCAGGCCGGACTCGGTGAACACCGGCTCGCCCTTGTCGCTGACCTGGTTGCCCTTGGCGACGACCGCGCCGTAGCCGTGGGTGTACTTGAAGTGGTCGTTGATCCAGTTGCGCTGCACGCCGTTGAGGTCCAGCTCGCGCAGGCCGATCACGGTGTCCTGCTTGTCCGTGCCGGAGCCGTAGCGGTCCACGTCCAGGGTGTTCGGGAAGGCGTAGTAGTTGCGCTGCTGCTCGATCGACTGGAAGGTCGGCGAGACGACGTTCGGGTCCAGCAGCCGGATGTCGGAGATGGTCTGCGCGTCCGGCTTGAGCGCCTCGGCCGTCGTCGACCCCTGCGGGCTGTACTGGGTGGTCTGCGCGTCCGCGATCCCGTACGCCTGCCGCGTCGCGTCGATGTTCTTCTGGATGTACGGCGTTTCCTTGGCCTGCTCGTTCGGCTTGACCTGGAACTGCTGGACGATCGCCGGGTACAGCCCGCCGATCAGCACCGCCGACAGCACCATCAACCCCAGCCCGATCAGGGCCGGCGCCCAGGTGCGGCGCACCGGCGTCAGGAAGAACAGCAGCGCGCAGATGATCGCCACGAAGAACAGGATCGTCTTGGCCGGCAGGAACGCGTTGGCGTCCACGTAGCGCAGGCCGGTCCAGCCGGAGACCCCCTTGTAGGAGCCGGTCTTCACCGCCAGCGCGTACCGGTCCAGCCAGTACGCCACCGCCTTCAGCAGCACGAACACGCCCAGCAGCACCGCCAGGTGCCCCTGCGCGCCCGCGCTCGCCCGACGGCCCGGGCCCTGCAGCCGCAGCCCCCCGTACAGGTAGTGCACCAGCGCCGAGGTCAGCAGCGAGACGATCACCGCGCTGAACGCGAAGCCCAGCACGAACTCGTAGAACGGGAGGTCGAAGGCGTAGAACGAGACGTCCATGCCGAACTGGGCGTCCTTCTCGCCGAAGGGCGTCGCGTTCGTCCACATCAGCCAGGTCCGCCACTGGCCGGACGCCGCGGCGCCCGCCACCAGGCCGATCACCAGCGAGACCCCGATCAGCGCCCAGCGCTTGAACGGCGCCAGGCCCGACCGGTAGCGGTCCAGGCTCTGCTGCTCGACCGACATCGCCGACAGCGGCGGCCGCAGCCGGTGCGCCAGCCAGACGTTGAAGCCGACGATCACCGCCATCAGCAGGCCGAACACCGCGAACAGGCCGATCTTCGTCCACAGCTGCGTGGTGAACACCGAGGAGTAACGGACGGATCTGAACCACAGCCAGTCCGTCCAGAACCCGGCGAACATGACGAACAGCAGGAACAGCACCGCGAGCACGCCCAGGGTCAGCAGGGCCACCCGCGCCCGCCGGGAGGGCGGCCCTACCCTGCGCCGGAAACCCGGCCCTGAGCGTTCCGGCATCTGGAATACCACGGTGGCACCTCAGCTGTGTCGTCTGGAGTCAGTCGGTCTTCAGGGAAACTTAACCAGGCTTTGGCCGAGTTCCCACCGTTAGCAGACGGTTACGACGCCGTTCCCCGTCCCGGCCGTTCCCCGGCCCACCGGCGGCGCCCGGCGCCCGGGCCCCCGCCCGGCGTGTGAGGATTGAGGCATGTCCGACGCGTCCAATGCACTCAACACCCCCGGCTCCCCCGACGACGTCTCCAAGCTCCCCGCCGCCACCCCGCTCACCCGGGCCGCGCTGGAGATCGACGAGTACGCCGCCACGCTCGGCTGGGACCTCCCGGCCCGGCTGTTCGCCCTGGTGGACAGCACCGCCCTGCGCAAGGCCGACCCGAAGATCGCCGCCCAGCTCGGCCTCGGCGACGACGACACGGCCGGCCTCACCCCGGTCGAGCAGGACGAGCTGCCGGCCGGCATGGAGCTGGACAAGTTCCTCGGCACCATCGCCTGGCCCGACGCGGTGGTCGGCTGCGCCCTGGTCGTCGAGCGCCTGATGCTGCCTCCGGGCTCCGAGCAGACCCGCCCGCGCAACGCCAGCGACGCCCAGCTCGCCGAGTGGGTGGCCAACCACCCCAAGCGCGAGGAGGTGCGGATCACCGCCGCCGTACTGCGCAACGGCAAGAAGGAGATCGCGCTGCGGCTGCGCTCCAAGGACGTCGCCCGCGAGGTGCTGACCGGCCCGGACCTGGTGCCCGGCCTGACCGCGGCGCTGCTGGCGACCTTCTCGTAGCCCCCGGCCGCCCCGGCGGCACCCCTTCACGTTCACCGCACTACGTCACGGCATTACTTCACGGCACTACTTCACGGCACAGGACGGCAGCGCGGAGGTCTGCCCGGAGCGGATCTGCTCCAGCGACTTCAGCGCGCCGTCCAGCGTGTCCGTCTTGATCAGGTTCAGCCCGGACGGGACGTTCTTGGTCGCCTCGGCGCAGTTCGAGGACGGGGTGAAGAAGTACTCGGCGCCGGCGTCCCGGGCGGCGATCAGCTTCATCGATATCCCGCCGATCGGGCCGACCTTGCCGTCGTCGTCGATGGTGCCGGTACCCGCCACGAACCGGCCGCCGGTGAGGTCGCCGCCGGGGGTGAGCTTGTCGATGATGCCGAGCGAGAACATCAGCCCGGCGCTCGGCCCGCCGACGTCCTGGAGGCCGATGTCGATCTGGAACGGGTAGGTGTGCCGGATCGTGGTGCCGATGCCGACCACCGCGAGTTCCGCCCGCTCGGCCGGAGCCTTCGGGTCGAGGTCCTTGGCCCGCACGGTGGGGACGGTGACGTCGGTCCGGTCCCCCGGGTTGGCGCCGCCGTTGCCGGTCGCGTCCTTGACCCGCGGGACCACGGTGAAGACCACCGACTCGCCCGGCTTGTGCCTGGTGACCGCGGCCACCACCTGCTCGGCCGTGCTGACCGGCGTGCCGTCGACCGCCACGATCTGGTCGCCCGCGTGCAGCCGGCCCTCCGCCGGAGCCCCCGCCGTGACCGATTTGATGATCAGCTCGGTGCCGACCGGGATGCCCAGCTGGTTGAGCGCGGCGGTGCGGGCGCTGTCCTCGGAGGAGGCGAACTCCTCGGCGTTCTGCTTCTTGGCGTCGGCGTCCGTCTGCCCCTTCGGGTAGACGTTGTCGTGCGGCACGACCATCACGTCGTCGCGCAGCCACCCGACCACCGCGTTGACCAGGCTGGGCTCGTACTTGGCCCCGGTGACCTGGACGGTGGTCATGTTGAGGTGCCCGGTGGTCGGGTACGAGTCGCGCCCGGTGATGGTGATCACCGACTTGCCCCCCTGGTTGCCGAGCGTGTTGTACGTCGGCCCCGGGCTCATCTCCGTGTACGGCACCTTCATCAGCACCGAGACGCAGAGCAGCGCTATGAGCAGCAGGGTGGCAGCGAGCATCGTCGCGGAGCGGCGTGGCATGCCTCGACAGTACGGGACGCGGATGAGCGGGCGCCCCCCGGGCTACCGGCCGGAACCGTCCTCGGAGGCGGCGCTCCCGGCGGTGGTGCGTTCCATCGCGGCCATGAAGCGCCGGTGCTCGGCGAGCGAGGCCGGGTCCCCCGTGGCTCTCGGGGCACGCTGGGCCCAGCCCGCCCACAGGGCGGCGAGCAGGACGGCGATGACCGGAATGATCAACCAGGCGAGCGCACCCATATCAGTACTCCCAGCTCGTCGTGTCTATGAGCAGATTAACCACTCCGGCGGACAACGCGGCCGGCGCCGTCCGGGTTACGGGACGGCCGATCGGCTCACTGCCAGGGAGTATTCGGCCCACTGACCCGGACCCGTTCGAGTGAGAGCCCGGCCCGCTCGGCATGCTCGTCGCATTCCGTGCACAGACAGCCACTCTCCGCAGCCAATCGCCCTTTTCGGGTCCGCCCCGGTCCGATCCGTCCCGGTCCGGTCCGATCCGCAGGGGCACCCGGGTCAGCAACTGCCGGCGCCGACCCACTCCTCCTCGCCGTCGGTGAAGACCTGGTGCTTCCAGATCGGCACCTCGTGCTTGAGGTCGTCGATCAGCCGCCGGGCGGCCGCGAAGGCCTCGCCCCGGTGGGCGCAGGACACGGCGACGATCACCGCCTTGTCGGTGATCTCCAGCCGGCCGACCCGGTGCACCGCGGCCAGCGCCCGCACCGGGAAGTCGGCGACGACCTTCTCGGCGATCCGGCGCATCTCCTGCTCGGCGGTGGGGTGGCAGCTGTATTCCAGCGCGGTGACCGACTTGCCGCCGTCGTGGTCGCGGACCGTCCCGACGAAGACGGTCGTCCCGCCGGCCGCGTCGTCGCCGACCGCCTCGTACACCTCGTCCAGCGAGAGCGGGGTGTCGCGGATGGCGAGCAGGCGGATGGGGTCGTGGTTCTCGGACATGCCCCCATGATTCCCCATCCCGGGTGGTTTGAGGCAAGCAGGTTCCGCATCACGATGACGGGATTCCGCATCGTGAGAAAGCCTGCCCGCCCCTCGGGGCCACCGGCCTCAGAAGCGGCGCCGCTTGCGGGCCCGGCGCACCAGCGCGGCCGTACCGACCAGCGCCACCGTCGCCCCGGCCGCCCCCAGGCTGGTCGCGGCCTCCTTGCCGCCCAGCCGGCGCCCGGCCACCGCGTGCTTCCCGGCGACCTGGCCCAGCAGCTCGGCCAGCACCTGCTCGTTGCTGTGCTCCGGACGCCAGCCCGCCTCGTGCAGCCGGCTGCCGGACACGACCCACGGGTACATCGTGTAGGCCAGGTCCCCCGCCGGGGCCGGGGTCAGGCCCAGCCGGTGCAGCCGGGCCGCGGTGCCCAGCGCCAGCGAGGCCGGCAACTCCATCCGCCGGATCCCCGACAGCCGCTCCACGTCCTCCTGCTCCAGCCAGCCGTCACAGCCGACCGTCACCTCGCCCTCCACCAGGCCCAGCGCCGCGTACTCCAGTGCCGCCGCCAGGTCGTCCACGTGGCAGAACTGCCAGCACGGGCGGGAACCGGCCACCACCAGCAGCCTCGGCGCCTCGAAGTGCCGGGTCAGCACGGTGTCCACGCCGGGGCCGACCACCACCGCCGGACGCAGCACCGTCACCTGCAGCCCCGGGTGGGCGCGCGGCGCCCGGCGGGCCAGGCGCTCGATCTCCAGCAGGTCCCCGACCAGCGAGGCCTCCTCGGTCGCCCGCAGCTCGGAGTCCTCGGCCAGCGGCACCTCGTTGTCGGCCAGCGCGCCGTAGACCATCGCGGAGGTGCAGAGCACCACCCGGTGCACCCCGGCGGCCGCGGCCGCCGTCAGCACGGTCTGCGCGCCGCGCACGTTGTAGGCGCTGCGGGCGCGCGGATCCGACTCCATGCCGAAGTCCATCGCCAGGTGCACCACCACGTCCACCCCGGACAGCCGCTCGGCCACCGCGGGGTCGCGCACGTCCAGCACCCGCCACTGCACACCCGGCACCTCACCGCGCCGGTCGTCCACCGCCAGCACCCTGCGCACGTGCGGCGAGGCGACCAGACGGGCCGCGACCCGTTCGCCGATCACGCCGGCGGCACCGGTGACGGCCACGGTCAGCGGCCGTCCGCCGTAGGCTGGAGGCGGCGACGCCGTGATGTCCGGGGCGTCCTCGTCTCCGGTCAGCCCAGAGCGAACGTCCGAAGGCGGGGAACTCACCGACCATCCTCCACGGTTAGCTTATGTGCGTACGGACGTGTGTCACGTACGTCCATCCTGCCCGAGGCGAAGGCCCGGCGGTGCACCCGGCGCGGGCCTGCCGCACTGGAGCCGCCCACGAGTCCCCCACTCCGCTGGTGCCCCGGGCGGGCAGCACTTCCCGCCACACCCGTATGACGGCCGACCGGATCGAGGACCCCGTGAGCGACCTTCCCTTCGGATTCGGCGTTCCGCCCGAGGAGCCCGAGGACGGCAAGGCCAAGCCCGACAACGAGCAGCAGAAGAAGGACCAGGGCTCCGCAGGCTCCGACCAGAGCGGCGCGCAGCCGTTCGGCTTCGGCGCCGGCAACCCGTTCGGCGCGCTGTTCGGCATGCCCGGCGGCGGAGCCCCGGGCGGCCCCGGCGGGGCCGACAACCCGTTCGCCGCGATGTTCGGCGGCCTCAACCCCAACGACCTCGGCAGCGCGTTCCAGCAGCTCGGGCAGATGCTCTCGTTCGAGGGCGGCCCGGTGAACTGGGACCTCGCCAAGAACATCGCCCGCCAGAGCGTCGTCGCCGAACCCGCCGAGGGCAAGAGCAAGGACCGCTCGGTCAGCGCCGCCGAGCACTCCGCCGTCGCCGAGGCCGTCCGGCTCGCCGACCTGTGGCTCGACGGCGCCACCGAGTTCCCCTCCGGCGCCGGCACCGCCGTCGCCTGGAGCCGCGCCGAGTGGATCGAGGCCACCCTCCCGGTCTGGAAGGACCTCGTCGACCCGGTCGCCGAGCGGGTCGGCAACGCCATGGGCGGCGTCCTGCCCGAGGAGATGCAGGCCATGGCCGGCCCGCTGATGGGCATGATGCGCTCCATGGGCGGTGCCATGTTCGGCACCCAGATCGGCCAGGCGCTCGGCGCCCTCGCCGCCGAGGTGGTCGGCTCTGCCGACGTCGGCCTGCCGCTCGCCCCGGCCGGCAAGGCCGCACTGCTGCCGCAGAACGTCGCCGAGTTCGGCGAGGGCCTCAACGTGCCCGCCGACGAAGTCCGGCTCTACCTCGCCCTGCGCGAGGCCGCCCACCAGCGGCTCTTCGCCCACGTGCCGTGGCTGCGGGCCCACCTGCTCGGCGCCGTCGAGGCCTACGCCCGCGGCATCAAGGTCGACACCTCCCGGATGGAGGAGCTCGTCGGCCAGCTCGACCCGAACAACCCGGAGGCGCTCCAGGAGGCGCTGGCCGGCGGGCTGCTCCAGCCCGAGGACACCCCCGAGCAGAAGGCCGCGCTCGCCCGCCTGGAGACCGCGCTCGCGCTGCTCGAAGGCTGGGTCGACGCGGTCGTGCACGCCGCCGCCGAACCGCACCTGCCGCAGGCCGGCGCGCTGCGCGAGACCGTCCGCCGCCGCCGCGCCGCCGGCGGGCCCGCCGAGCAGACCTTCGCCACCCTGGTCGGCCTGGAGCTGCGCCCGCGCCGGCTGCGCGACGCCGCCCGGCTGTGGGCGCTGCTCGCCGACGCGCGCGGCATCGAGGGCCGGGACGCGCTCTGGCAGCACCCGGACATGCTGCCCACCGCCGCCGACCTGGACGACCCGGACGCCTTCGTGCACCGGGGCACCGGCGACCTGGAGGGCGGCCTCGACTTCGACGCGATCGACAAGCTGCTCGGCGAGGCCGCCGCGGGCGGCACCGCCGCCAAGCCGGACCTCACCAAGAACGACGGGCCGGCGAAGAGCGACGAGCCGAAGCAGGACGGCGACGGCGACGGCACCGACGGAAAGGGCGAGCCCACCGCATGACGGCCACCGACACCGGGGCGACGTCCCTGCACGCGGACGCCGTGCGCACCCTGACCGGGTGGCGCCCCGCCGAAGAGGAGCAGGACCGGCTGCGGCTCGACTACCTGGCGCACCTGGCCGAGCAGCCCGAGGGCCTGTACCGGTCCTGCCTGCCCGCGCACATCACCGCGAGCGCGGCGGTCGTCGACCCGGCGGCCGGGCGGGTGCTGCTCACCCTGCACCCCAAGGTCGGCATCTGGCTGCAGATGGGCGGGCACTGCGAGCCCGACGACCGGGACCTCGCGTCGGCGGCGCTGCGGGAGGCCGTCGAGGAGTCCGGCATCCCCGACCTGGCCCTGCTGGAGGTGGACGGCGTCCCGGTGCCGGCCAAGCTGGACCGGCACCTGGTCCGCTGCACCGGCAAGGACCGGCCGGAGAACACCCACCTGGACGTCCAGTACATCGCGGTGGCACCGGCCGGTGCGCAGGCGCTGATCAGCGAAGAGTCGCTGGACCTGCGCTGGTTCGACTACGACCGGCTGCCGGAGCTGACCGACCACTCGGTGCGGGACCTGGTGGCACGGGCCCGCCGGCTGACCAGCTGAGGTGAAACGCGAAGAGGGGGCGCGGGGCGGTTTGGGCCCCCGCCCCGCAGTTTGTGTCCCCCCGACGTGCCCCCCGGGGGGGACACCCCCCCCACAGACCGGCCCCCGGCCCCGCGGGGCGGGAG